>DZDI01000048.1 GCA_022730455.1 Phycisphaera mikurensis
TGCTGGCGGTGGGCGGCTTGGGCTTGCTGCTGCTTAAGCGTCGGAAGACGGCATAGCCCCGGTGGCGTGGCAGGAGAAGGGCCCGTTGCTGGTAATTGATAATGATGGGAGTAGCCGACTAGAATATCAGGTGCCTTGTCGGCCTCCCTTTTCGCTGCTGGTGTATGCGGGTGGGTCGCCTGCATTAAGGAGGTTCATCATGAAGCGTCGTGCATTTACCCTCATTGAATTGCTGGTGGTCATTTCCATTATCGCCCTTTTGATCGCGCTGTTGCTGCCGGCGCTGGCCAAGGCCAAACAATTGGCGGTGCAGACGGTGGGGGCATCCAATATGCGGCAGCTCGGCATTGCCCTGCATGAATATGCCAATATTTACCGCGGCCAGTATCCGTTGGCTTGCTGTGCCAATTATAATTTCGCCGATAACAGCTTGGGCGGTGGCGTTACGCCTAACCAGACCTACCAGCCTTTGGCGGGGCTTTCGGCGCTTTTCGTATCGTCATATGGCGTGCCGACGCCGGGCTCACCCATTGCCAACCCGAAATCTGGTGTGTTACCGGACACCCCTGCCGGGATAAGCTTGCTGTTTTGTCCGGATACCAACAGCGGCTTTCAGCAGAGCGTTTTTTTTCCACCGACCAGCTACAATGCGCAAGGACATTGCATTGCCTTCCAAGTTCCCTGCGGCATGAGTTATTGGGTAGATGAAGGCTTGGATTACAGCCCAAGTTACGACCTCTCGGCCATCTACAACGGCGGGACTAATAGTTGGGGGCCAGAAATGAATGACCCGAACGGTACATCCCCGGCGGGGCGCTATAATTTTGACCCGTTGCATCAGCCGGCGCTCAATCCCCAATCCGGTGGTGGCACGTTATTGGTTACGGATAATGCCCTGTTTGCAGGGTCATACCAAGGGGTGCCACCCGCACTGGGCGGTACTACAACGCAAATACCTTGGCTAACTGGTGCCCTTTCCAATTACGTCGGCCAAAACCCGGGCAACTACCTGCCCGCCGGCGAACATGAGATGTATAACGATGGTTCCGTGCGCTGGGTGCCGATGTCCAAAATCAGGGTAAGGTTCAGTTGGGTTGGTACCGCCTATCAAGGGTGGTGATCTGGGCGCGGGCTGCGGGTTGTTGCGCACAACCGCAGCCATTCCTGTGCGGTTTACTGGGTTAATCCCTGTGGTTGCCCCCGCAAAGCTTGCAATCGGTTTATTTTTGGTGGCCGGGGACTGGCGAAATACATCCGCTGACTCACGCATATATTTTCACCGGTGACAGGGCATCCGTCCGCACGATTTTTCGTGCGCCGCCGTGTGATGCCAATCTGGCGACGTGGCCATTGCAGGCTATTGGCCCTGGTTTTTCAATGGAGGCGCGGCCGCGGATTCGCTTGGCAAATGGCATGCATCTTAAAGAGGTTGTGTACATCGCGAGGAAATAAAAATTGATGATAGCCGTTATTGCGGAGACGGTTACGGCTTGTGGTGAACGGAACTTTGGTCGGCGAGAGAGGTAACTTGAAACGTGGAACCTATGAGGAACCCAGATGACGAAGCGCGGACACCACCAAGAGAAACATGGCGTTCTTTTACGGGCTTCGCCATGTGCCGCGTGCGCACCGATTACCATTCAACCTCATCACTCCGGGCGGGTTGGGGCGATGCAGATGTACGCGGTTGTAAAATGGATAACCGTACTGGTCATTGGCGTGCCGTTTGCTTGTTTACACCGCCTCCGCGCCCCGCACATTCATTTGATAAATAATAACCAAAGCCAGCGTTCTGCCGCAGGATTCATGGGTCTGATGCTGGGGATGGTTCTGGCGGTGCTGGCGTGGGGTTGCCCGTCCGGACTGCAAGCCGCGACGCTATCTGCCGCGAAAACCTTTCATGTCACAATTACCCAGTCGCCCAGAAGCTTAATTGCCGGCCAGCATGTGACCTTGGCGGTGCGATACCATGCACCGCCCGGGGCCACGACGTTGCACGTGGAAATAAAATATCAGCAAGGTGCGATGGTCATAGCGAGCGTCCAGCGCGAGGTTCGCTCCAGCGGAAGCTGCCAGGCCGCGTTTGCCGTCCCGGCGTCTGCGCGCGGGCAGAAAGTGGGCTTTGCCGCGTGGATGGGCCACAACTGGCGCCAATCAGTTGGCCCCATTTTCGCCACGCGTTTCATAACGGTGATCAGTAAGGCCCAGGCAACGCGGTGGCGCCAGCGTGCCGTCCGGCAACGCAAGGCCGAAATCGCCTTTCGGGCGCCGTACGCCGCCGCTATCCACCGTGGCAAGCTCATCGGCATTTACCAAAACGCGCGCAGCGGTTGGCCGACAGCCGTCTCTACGGGTTTGGCCCGTCGGTTGCGTAAGGCTGGTTTTACCGTGGCCCGCTTGACCGGCAGTGACATGGTCAATAACCATATATTAAATGGCCGGACGCTTTCGGCGTTGGTGCTTATGAACGCCACTTCAATTCCCGCCGCTGCCGCGAATATCATTGATCAATACGCCCATACGGGCGGTCTGTTGGTATCGCTGGGCGGACCGGCATTTGAGCACATGCTGTTTCATATTGGCAAACATTGGCTTACACGGGCCGATGTGTACCACAAGCTTGTCCAGGCCGTATTGAGGCAGCCGCTGACATTGCTGCCCAATCTCGGCCGATGGCAGGAGATTACCAATGATCCCAAGGCGCCTTACTCGGTGACGCGTCTGACCGGGACGCAGGCGCTGCCGCCGGGCGTAAGCCATGGCTATCGCTTCAGGTTTTATCTTGCATCCTGGTGTGGCTTCCGTAGCCCGGTGGTCAAGGTTCCTCTCGGAAACACGTTCACGGTTTTTTGGGCCAGGGGCGGGCCCAAAGCCCATCAGATGGCGATTGAATGGGACGAACACGACGGTACCCGCTGGATCGCAACGGTGCCGTTGCATCGCCATTGGACGCGTTACGTGCTGCCGGAAAGCCGTTTTCCGGCGTGGAAGCACCCCTCCATACCGGGGCGCTATTTCCCCGGTGATCACCTGCACCTGCGAAACGCGGCGACGATCAACTTCGGAGCGGCACTAACCAGCACGGACGAACAGTCCGGCCGATCTTACACAATAGAGGTGGCGGGTGTAGGTACCGCACCCCTTGGGAAGGCTACGCGCAGAAAATATGCGGCGGCCATTGAGGCACCTCCAGTCGTGCCAGACATCGACACCATTTCGCCGCGTTTTAAGCTCTTCCCGGTGACCAACATGGCCTCTCTGGAGGTTAATCCCCGCCAATCCATAGCTGGTGCGGTACGCTTGCCGACGCCGCGATCGGTTCGGGGTATCTATCCGCGCAGCCAAGCTACCGGATTGGACAAGCATATGGTCAGTCGTTACGTGCCGCTTCTGAATTGCCTTGATAAAAAAGGCCGCTTCACCGCGGTGGCCGCGGCGCTGGTGCTGCCCTCCACGGCGGCGGGGACTGATGAGGCGGCGACGTTGAGCATTCCGGTTACGGATCCGAAATTCTTTGCGGCCACCATCACCCAGCGATGGCTTGCGAATGTGATCGCGAGAGTTCGCGGCGGGCTGTATCTGGCCGAGGGAGGTACGAAGCAGTATGCGTGCTTTGCCGGCACCACCATGCCCATTGGCGCGGTGGTGGTGAATCACGGCCGGGTTGCCCGCACGGTGCGCGTAGTCAGTGCCGTTGCCGATGCAAGAGGCCGGCGCGTTTTCCAGCATATCTTTACGGCCACTGTGGTTCCGGGCGGGTCTAAAAAAGTCAGCACGCTCTGGACGCCGCCGGCGCCCCGCGGATGGGAAAATGTCTATCGTGTGACCACTACTCTGGATAGTGGGTACGGCGACCGCCAGCCCATGGTCGTTGACCGTCTGGTCGGCAGTCTTCGCGTGCTGGGAACCAGCCAGCCACGGCATTATGTAACCGCCCGCAACGGCATGTTTTATCTGCATGGTAAGCCATGGTATGTCTATGGCGTTAATTTCTGGCCGGAATCCAGTATCGCGAGGGAAAGCTGGAATCTATTTCTGAATTGGCTTAGCCCTCAGTCGTATGATCCTCAAAGTGTCGAGCGGAATCTTGAAGATGTTAAAGCTATCGGATTTAACACCATCTCTATCGCTGTAACCTCGCCAACGGTGGACGGATGGAACTTGCTGGATGTGCTGGCCCGCGCCAGAGAGCTGGGTTTGAAAGTGAATCTTTCTATTGCGGGTATTGACGACCTGCCGAGCGAAGCGGGCGGCCCGGGCGCGTTTCAGTGGAGTCAAGTCAGACAATATATTAAAAAATTCCACCTGGCCGAAAATAACACCATCTTCGCTTATGACATCGCGTGGGAGCCTCACTGGGGCACGCACGCGGACCGTGCCCGCTTTGACCCGCTCTGGCACAAGTGGATCGTGCAGCATTACGGCTCGGTGCAGAAAGCCGAGGCGATCTGGCATTGCCCGGTGCCGCGCCAGAACGGCCGCGTGACCAATCCGTCGGGTCAGCCGTATATCGAAGGCCATCGTGGGAAAGCTGCGGCCATGATTGTGGCGTATAACCGTTTCCTCAATGGCTTGCTGAATCAATGCTACGGTAACGCGCGGAAATTAATCCACAGCGTTGACCCCCATCACCTTGTGAGCTTTCGTATGTCCATGGCCGGTGATCCGGGCCGGAATCCTTATTATGACTATGGTTTTTATAATTTTGAAGGGCTTAAGAAGGCGGTTGATATATTCGAGCCGGAAGGTTATGGCTTGATGAGTACGGCGCCGCACATTGTAAATCGCGCGATATTTACCATTCAGTATGCCCGGGCGATCAATCCGGATCTACCGGTGATTTACGCCGAGTTCGGCCACTCCGAATGGGATAAATCGAAAGATAGCCCATCGATAGCCGCATACACCGGTCGAATATACGCGGCTTTTTACAAAGCCATCCTGCGTGCCGGTGGCAATGGTGCCATCTGCTGGTGGTTCCCCGGTGGATATCGCTGTGGTGAAAAATCTGATTACGGTATTATTAATCCCGATCGCTCTTGGCGGCCGGTGACATATGTCATCCATAAATTCGCCGCCAAAATGAAGGCCCCGCGGCCATTGCCCGTGCCGGACGTGTGGATTCCCATTCGATTGGATCATGTACGCGGAGCTGTGGGTGTCTACCGCAGTGTGCACAAGGAATTTTGGAAGGCAGTTGACCAAGGCCAACTGCCAGGGTTTAAGATTGTCGGCCAATGAAAAAGGACTCAGGATATGCCAAAAAAACAGTTACGTTCCGGCGAAGCCACAAATTTGCCGAATGATAACCGCCCGGATGCGGGGCGATTTTTACCGCGACGCCATTTTCTGGGAACGGCGGCTATTGGGATGGCCGGTTTAGCGGCGCCGATGATGGGTGGCGTCGGTTTGGCCTCGGCGGCAGCGCCAATGGAGCCAGCCAGCGGCACTGGCCCGGAAAATTATCTTAATGTCCGCCAATTTGGGGCGCGGGGCAACGGCAAAGTCGATGACACCGCAGCCATTCAAAAAGCCCTGGATGCCGCCGGAAAGCAGGGGGGGAACGTGGTGCTGTTGCCACGCGGCGAATATCTGGTTGGCGGATCTTTGCATGTGCCGAACGATGTGACGTTGCAAGGCGTCTTTCGATCTCCCAATCGTGGCAACTCTGGCCAGGACAAAGGCAGTTTACTGTTGGCAACCGGCGGAAAGGGCAAACCAGACGGCACGCCCCTTATATCGCTGGGGCAAAACGGTACGTTGTACGGGTTGGCGGTCTATTATCCGGAGCAGACCTGCCCGGAACCACCGGTGGAGTATCCTTGGACGGTCCGCCAACTGGCGGACAATGGTTCGCTGGTAAACGTCACGCTGCTCAATCCGTGGCAGGGCGTGGATTTTGGCACCGTCACCGGTGGGCGGCACTATATCCACGGGTTGTATGGCCAGCCTTTGAAGACTGGTTTGTTCATTGATAAGTGTGAAGATGTCGGGCGCGTCGCAGATGTACATTTCTGGCCTTTCTGGAAAATTAATACCCAGCTCATGGAATTTACTTCAACCCATGCCACGGCCTTTTTAATTGGCCGTACAGATTGGGAATATATGTTCAACTGCTTTGCGATTTGTCATAAAATTGGCTATCACTTTGTCCGTACGCCAAGCGGGGCTCCCAACGTGGTGCTCACGCAATGCGGTTCGGATGAGGGTAGTCCCGGGACCAGGTCAATTTCCGTTCGAGTGGACGGCAACCAGTCACATGCCGGGATTTCATTTGTGAATGGCCAGTTCATGGGGGCTCCATCCATTGAAGTTGGGGCGGCCAACGCCGGTCCCGTCAAATTCGCCAACTGCGGGTTTTGGGGCGGTCCACTGACGGATGCCATGGCCAACCTGGACGGCTCGGGCCAGACCATTTTTACAGGCTGTCATTTCATCTCATGGGCACAGCAGGACAAAAGTGCTCCAGCCATCAGGCTGCGTCGTGGTAGACTGATTGTCAATGGATGCCAATTCATGGATGCGGGAAGTCGGCAGGTTGCCATTGAACGCGGTGCAACGGCAGCCGTTGTTGTCGCCAACAGCTTTTGTGGTCCGGACCGTATCAGCAATGCGATAGGGGCTAAGGCGCAAATAGGGATGAATTCTCTCACCTGAGCATGAATGTATTATTCTGGCTAAATGAAGCAACCAGCTTAAGGGGTATTTTTCAATGATTTCAGCAGTACAACGGCTTTGTTCCCATCGTTCAAAGATGGCATCGGGAATACTTGCGTTGGCTTTGCTGGCGAGCCTGGCTGGTACGGCTTCGGCTCGCACGGTCACCATCTACCAGGATAATTTCAATGGTAGCGGAGGCCGATCGCTGACTGGTCAAGTGCCTGAAATTGATCATGGCAGCAGCCGGGCATGGACTGAAAATTTCAGCAGTGGATACAACTTCACAGGCAAAGGCCATCCGGCGGAGGGAAAGGGGTTTCACCCGTTCTGGAAGGCCAACGGCACCATCGTCGGCTCGTACGACAGCAATGGTTACGGCGCGTTGGAAGTCGCCGGACTCAACTTCCGGCCGGTATCGGGCCACATTTACACGCTCACGGCAAAGGTGCTTCCGACTGGCTATATTCCCGGCAATAATGCCCGCGATGGTTTTGTCGCCGTCGGTTTTATCAGCGGCGGCCATGCGTCGGGTGTTCCATCGTTTTTCAAAGGTCAAGGGCCATGGATGCTCTCCATGTTCCGCGGCCCGCAGGGCCACCGTAAAAATATTGTGCAAGGCCTGTTCGGGCCAAACGGGGCCCACGGATTTACGGTATCTCCCGCTCCTGCCCAATTGGGGGATACGTTACGAATCGTACTGGACACCACCCAGTCGCGTTGGGTGGCCACTGAGTACTACAACGGTGAACAAAAGGGGGTTTGGTTCTACGGCGGAAATAATGGAACAAACAACCCCACCGGGATTACCCAGGTGGCAATTGGTGTCAATGGCCATAACGCTAAGGTCAGCTCATTCAAGTTGACTGATATGGCAGCACCACCTTTACTCAATTTGGTGTTGCCCAAGGTGCCTCGGCCCTATCCGACATTTCAGCCCAAGATGCCGCCGCCGGCGCGGCATTTGTATGTGGCCAATATTGGCAAACTTCCGGCAGATCAGCAGCGACTGCTGGTGACACTGCAAGGCATCGTCAACCGCACGCAACCGCGGATTTATCTGGTATGGGGCCCCCAAGATGTGTTTTGGCTTAAACAGATGGAAAAGCAGGGTGCAACGGGGCGACCCATTGAGGTTAAAGAGCCGCTGTCCCTGGTAAAACTTTTTCGCAGTTCTATCCATGGCGCGGTGATTCCCGATCCGAAGGTATTTGATTCACCGGATATTGCCGTGGACGTAGCGACGGTGGATAACCTGGTGGTGGCTACACCCCAATTAGCGAAGCAACTGAACTTGCCGATTAAGGTGGACCTGCGCGGGAAGTTCAAAAATGACGTCGCGGCGCTGAGGTATCTGCGAACGAAACTCGTGCCTCACATGAATCCCTATTTATTTTCATGTTTGGATCCGGCAATCCTCGGCGACGGTGCGGACGACCAGATCATCGCGGCGCGTGGCATAACCTTCTGGGTGACCGGGCGCTTGGCGCAGAGAGAGCCTGGTGCCAATATGGCCGGCGAGAAACGGCAAATCGAGGAGCTCTTCGCCGCCACACCACTGGACGGTGTGGTACGCGGTTTCTGGTGGAATGGTACCGGCATCGGTCTCGGTGAGGGTGGCGGGGTATCGCTGGCATCCCAATTCGGAAAAGTCACCGTGGTCAGCAATTATGTGCATAATTTTTCGGTGTTCAGTGGCGTACGTCTGAAGGCACTCCGGCAGAAACTGGCCCCGGCCCCGAAACTCAATCGCTCCAAGTATTATATTTCAATTACCATATCCGACGGCGATAACCTTGATACATGGCAGGACTTTTTCCAGAATTGGTTCAAAAGCCCGTACCATGGCAAATTTGCGGTGGGCTGGGGCATGGGGCCGACGCTTATTGATGTGGCCCCGACCATTGCACGATGGTATTATCAGCACGCCGGCCCCAAGGATGAGTTTTTAGCGGATGTGTCCGGATTGGGTTACATCCGGCCCACGACATGGGCCAGCCGGCTGCGTGACCGGAAAGCCGCGTTTCAGGACTTTTTTGACTGGACGTGGCGCTATATGCAGCGTATGGATATGAAAACGCTGCGGCCCATGCAAGCCTGGGGGCGCAGCACTGTAGATGCACCCACCATCGCCAAAATAGCGGCCGCCCTGCCTCATGTTAAATTTTTAATGCCCGATTATGGTTTGGCCGGTGAAAAGGGATATCACCATATCACCTACAGATTACCCGGCGGACAGGTGGTGTTTCGAGCCGGTACCAATTGGACCCCAAACGAGGCGCAGGAAATTCCATACCTGACACGGCAGATTCGCGCCCATATGGGAAAACAGCGTCCTCGGTTTATGAATGTTTTTATCTGTAATTGGTTCATGGGGCCGCACCGTCTTTACCGTGTGCTAAAGGCATTGGGACCGAATTATGTGGATGTGACTCCTTCACAGCTCTATACGCTCTACTGTGAAGCGCACCATCTGCACTAAAACTCGACTTGCCGTATATTGTATGCGACAAGTAAAAGGAAGCCGCTTTATGCGAGAGATAAAACCCACACCGTCATCTCGGAGAAAATTTCTTGGTACCGCCGTGGCCACCATGGCGATGTCGGGTTGCAGCCGCGCGAAGTCATCCGGATCACCATCCGCCCCGCGCAAGAACCGCACCATGCCGCTGGCAACCATCGACATGACCTATTTGCTGAAGCTGGACAGGGCCGATCCACCGCAACTTCACGAGATGTGGGATGACGCGCACATCCTGGCCGCCCTGCAGGGCATCGCCAACCGAGGCGGTGCGTCAATCTACCAGTTTTTTATTGGTGGCGACACGGGAAGCATTGACCACTACTGGTGGCGTTGGATGCGCGGTAAGCGTAATTGGCTCAGCGACGATAAGGTGAGGGCCGTTAAATCCATACGCCATTTGCTAATGGCCCATCGGCATCTGGTGCGCGGGTTGGTGGTGTATGATGAACATGTCGCCTCCACGTCTAACGTCGCCTCCACCGTCGCAGGTGTGGATGATTTGCTGCCCATTCGCTTTGATACATCGCACACATCCTTGTATTACTGGCTGGCGCACGATCCCAAAGGGCCACAATTTCCGGTTAAAGTATGGCTGATCCACCCCGATGGTTCGCCGCTGTTCACGGGGCACGGAATCATTCCCGGTACCACCACGGCTTCGACCAGGAGCGCCAAGTGCGACGCCTATATCTGGGCCAAGGAACGCTATCTGGATACCGGGCGGTGCAACCCTGCGAAAATGGGCTATTACATCGACGCGTATTGGCTGCAAAAACCGTCGGGCTATATTCCGAATTTTACCCTGAGCAACCACGATTATTATATCGCACATCGTGGCTTCTTTTTTGACCTTGATCCATGGGCGGATGAGGTGCCGATCGATGATCCCACACAACCACTGGGCACCGATCAACGCACCCTGCGGGCCATCCTACGATCCGCCTGGAATCAAACCCATGGAAAGCGGATGATCCATATCGGCGGGTTTCCCCCCTGGAATAAAAAGTACACCCGGTATCCGGGGGCCGGAGGCAAGCATGGCGGCGTAGCGACCGAATGGGAATATGCCTATATCGTGTCCTGCTTTAATGGTTATATGGATGGTGATGCACTGGGGTTGGGGGCGATGGCCAATGCGTCCCTGTATCAGCACTACCCGCTCAAAAAGAGTTATCCACAGACGTTTCCGACAAAGCGGGACCTTCAAGAGCGGAAGCTGATAAAAGCGGATGGCACTGTCACTGATAAATCGTATGTGGCTATTTACGTTGGCGACTACGATTCCGCCGCATGGCTGTATCAGATGTTGCCGACGATGTGGACGGACCCCGCGCGCGGATCAATTCCGCTGGGATGGGCGTTTGATCCTAATCTCTCCGACCGGTTTGCTCCGGGCATGGTGTACGCGCGGAATACCCAAACGCCGAATGATCATTTTATCACAGGTGATTCCGGGGCTGGCTATTTAAATCCCGGGGCGCTGCAAACCCCGCGCAAGTTCTCGGGTTTGCCATCGGGAATACAGACCTGGAGCACGCACTGCGAAAAATACTATCGGCTCTGGGATGTAAAATTAACCGGGTTTATTATTGATGGCGATGCTCCGGCCATGAATGATGAGGTCAAAGCGGCGTACGCGCATTTTTCACCGGATGGCATAGTCCCTCAAAAAATTCCCCCCCTGGGGGTTTTTGATGGCATGCCGTTCATCCGCATGGGCAATCTTCCCGGCAATGGCAATTCACCGGCCGATGCGGCCAAGGCAATTCTTCAGCAGACGACTTCCAAAGGGCCGCAATTTCGCATTTACCGTACTGTTCTGAAAACGCCCACTTGGCATAAGGAACTATATACATTATTACAACAATCGGCGATGGGCGATCGTATAGAGATAGTGGAGCCCTATTCGTTGATGTTATTGATCAAGGAGCATGCGAATGGCTGATATTTCCCGGCGCAATTGGCTGGCGGCGTTGGCGGTGGCAGGGGGCGGTTTGGTGGAAAGCCAAATGGCCGGTAACGCCAACGCCATGACGGCACAAGCTCGCGACCGTGAGCATCAAGCCCATCCGCTCGCCAGAAGCGCGCTGGAATTTGGCGCCCGAGGCGATGCCAAAAAAGACAACACAGCCGCGTTTCAAAAAGCATTGGACGCCGTATACGCCGCAGGTGGAGGCATCGTATCGGTACCAGCAGGCCGGTATCTGTTCAAGGGGCACCTGACGATGCCTGCCAATACCTCGTTGGAAGGGGTGTTTCTCGCTCCACCCGCCTATATTCATGCCAAGCCGGCCAGTGGAACCGTGTTGCTTGTCACCGAAGGGCGGGGCCAGAGCGACGGTGTACCGTTCATTGGTGCTAATGGCAATAATTGTACCATCCGCGGCCTGGGAATCTACTATCCGGATCAGGACCCTCATGCCGCGTCGCCAGCGCCTTATCCCTGGGCGATCGGGCCGGCGACGGCCGCACCGGTGGAAGACCTTTCGGTCATCGACGTGGCGTTGACGAATCCGTATCAGGGGATAAATCTGGTCGGAGCACCGCGGCATTATATCGCCCGCGTGTACGGACACCCCATTAAAACCGGCCTGATCGTGGACCGGTGCTACGACATCGGTCGTATTGAAAATTGTCATTTCTGGCCTTTTTGGGCTGCGGCCGGTACCCCGGCGTGCAACTGGATTCAGGCGCATGGCACAGCCTTTGTTTTTGGACGCTCGGACTGGCAGTATGTATTTAATACATTTTCATGGGGATACCATATCGGCTACCAGTTTATTGCAACGCCGCAGGGCGCCTGCAATGGAAATTTTCTGGGCATTGGGGCCGACTCCACGTTTGAGGCGCTTCGCGTGGAAGCTGCCCAACCAGCCAGCGGTTTGCTGATCACCAATGGTGAATTCGTCGGTATGATTGGTACTGAATCGCAGGGGTTTGCCATTGGCCCCAAAAATGTCGGTCAGGTGGTTTTGAACAATTGCGGATTTTGGGGGCCATCCAATCGCATCGGCACCATTCAGGGAAACGGCCCTGTAAGCCTTATTGGCTGTAATTTTCAGCAGTGGGATAAGAACGGCCACGGCGAGCCGGCGATTCTTTGCGATGGTGCACCAACCACCGTCATGGGTTGCCAATTTCTGCACGCGGACAGGAAAAAGCTGGTTGGTATTACCAAACAATGTGCCGGGGCGATCATTACAGGTAATACCAGTATGGGTAGCGCATTTACTCTGCAGCGTCCGGGGCGATTGCCCCGCACGCGGTTTCAAATTCACTCCAATATTGCCGCAGGAGTGTAAAATATCCATGGCGATTAAACTCTCCAAGGATGGCGGCGTGGCTTTTATAACTGGTTAGGAGTATCTATGACCATTCGTGTTTCCGAGGGCCGTGATCGGCGGGAATTTCTCAAGGCGTGCATGGCGGCAGCGGGGGCTGTCGCGGTAAGCTCTTTGGTGACAGGTTGCAGCACTGAGTCGGGCATTCAAGGCAATGCCGCGACCGGCTGGAAGCGGGGCGGTCTTGCCGCCGCCCGCGGGTATGCAGGTTTGGCACGCCCGATCGTCGGCACTGGTTGGCACGGACATACCTTTCCGGGTGCCACGGCACCCTTTGGCCTGGTGCAACTAAGTCCGGATACGGTCGGGCCGCCGGAGCCAAAATGGAATGGAAAATGGGACATCTATGCATGGGATCACTGCGGTGGATACCACTATCCCGACGATACGATACTGGGGTTGAGCCATACGCACATTTCTGGAACTGGTGTCCAGGAAATGGGCGATGTACTGGTCATGCCGTTGGTCGAGGGACGGAATTGGGGATGGCATTCCGGTGCGCCGGGGAAAGAGCACCAGGCTCAAATTCAGGCACTGGGCTCGGATACGGGCTGGGTTTCTCGCGATGGGGATACGGCTTTTGCCTCGCGTTTTTCACATGAGCAGGAAGTTGTCGAAGCTGGTTACTACAGCGTATACCTGCAGACACCTCGCGTGAAGGCTGAATTAACGGCAACCACTCGCTGCGGTATGCACCGCTATACCTATTCGGCGCTGTCGGCGGGTACACGCCGCGGCATGATGGTGGACTTGGTGCATGGGCTTGGTAATGCTCCCTATCACGCTGAAATAACCATTGAGAGTCCCACGCGCATCAGTGGCAAACGCTACAGTCATGGCTGGGCCAAAAATCGGCAAGCTTATTTTGTTATGGAATTCAGCGCCCCAATTAAATCCTTTGAAGTCATGGTGGACGGCCATATCACCGAACATCAGACGTCATTGCCGAAACATTTTTCCGGCGAACAGGTTAAAGCCATATTCCACTGGCATCATGACGCGGTGAATGACCATCATCCGCTGCTGGTTCGCACAGGGATTTCCGGCACGGACATTGATGGTGCGAGGAAGAACTTGGCGGCAGAGATTCCGCATTGGGATTTTGATTCTGTCTGTCGGCATACTCAGCAGGTATGGAATAAAGCTCTTGGAGCGCTGGATGCCGAGTTCCCCACCAAGGAGCTTACAGAAACTTTTTATTCCACTGCCTATCACACCATGATGGGTCCGACGACGTACAACGATGTGGATGGAGCCTTCCGCGGCGAAGACTTTAAAAATCATCCCAACCCCGGTTTCACCAACTACACCACGGTTTCAATATGGGATATTTACCGCGGTGAATTCCCGTTAATTATGTTGACACAGCCGCACCGCACGAATGACGTTATTAACACCATGCTGATAGACTATCAGCAGCTCAATCAGAACTCCCTGCCCATGTGGCCCTTATGGGCCAATGAAACTTGGTGTATGACCGGCTTTCATGTCGTGGGCATGATCGTAGGGGCGTATACCCGTGGATTCCGTGGATACGATGTCCCCACCCTGTACGCCGCCATGCGGGAAACTGCCATGGTGGGTGGTACGGCGAATGGCAACAAGGAATTACAGAAGCAATTCCGGCATTATGGTTACGTCCCCATGGGCTCAGCCAATCAATCGGTTTCGCACACCCTGGATTTCGCATACGACTACTGGTGTATGGGAGCCATGGCGGAGATGCTGGGCAAACATGACGATGCCAAAATGTTTTACAAGTGGGGTCAAAATTATAAGAATCTTTTCGATCCAAGTACCGGTTTTATGCGGGGTAAATCAGCGGATGGCAAATGGCAGACACCTTTTCGACCGGATGAGGAATACTGGCGGGACTACACCGAGTCCGATGCATGGCAGGCCACGTTTAATGTGATGCAGGATGTGCAGGGGCTTATTGACCTTTACGGCGGTGACCAGCAGTTCATCGCCAAACTCGATGCCTTCTTCACCGCTCCGTCCAAGGTCTACAATACCTCTCCAGACGTTAGCGGCATGGTGGGGCAGGATGCGCAAGGCAATGAGCCCAGCAATCATATTCCGTACCTCTATCCGTTCGCCGGAGCGGCGTGGAAAACGCAATATTGGGTTCGCAAAGTTCTGGGTCTCTACAACAACACACCCAACGGCATTCCAGGCAATGATGACATTGGTCAGACATCGAGTTGTTTTACCATGGGGGCCTTGGGCTTTTATCCAGTCAACGCGGCTACGGGCGTGTATGTCATCGGGAGTCCGCTGGTCAATCGCGCGAAAATACACAATCCTGCAGCCGGCACCACTTTTACCATTATCGCGGAAAATAATTCGCCGGAAAATTGTTACATTCAATCCGCCAAACTCAATGGCAGAGAACTCACGCGATCATGGTTTACCCATGCTGACATTGTGGTGGGCGGGGAGTTGTATTTCCGCATGGGACGCAAGCCCAACCGAGAGTGGGCGTCGGCCAAGGAAGATCGCCCGCCATCCGGGCTTCTACCAAGCAGCCTGTGAACAAAGAGGTATGGCGCAGTGTACGCCGAGTAGATGTTTTTCTGAATTAAGGATTTTCGATGCCTTCAAATAATGGCCAAAGTGGTTCCGTAACCTTGACTCGTCGGAATTTACTGCAATTGGCTGCAGCGACGGCAGCGGCGGTCGCCGTCGGTTCGCTTGCAGTAACGGATCTGCGCGCCCGATCGCGTGGTTCGGCGGTAGACCAATGGGCCAGAGCACAGGGCCTTTTGCCATATTCCATGCGTTCCAAGCTGGTACGCCCCATCATTGGCACTGGCTGGCATGGGCATACATTTCCCGGAGCCATGGTTCCGTTCGGTCTGGTGCAGTTAAGTCCCGACACGGTCGGTCCGCCGGAGGCCCCGGAGAGAAATCGAGGGCAACCCTTCGACGCTTATGGATGGGACCATTGTGCGGGATATTTTTATCCCGATACGACCATCTTGGGTTTCAGTCATGACCACATTTCTGGCTCCGGTGGCGGTGACCTTGGTGATGTGCTGTTGATGCCGGGGGTAGGGCCCGTCTATTGGAACCCTGGTGTGCCTGGTGCCGAGCATGAAGCACAGATTCAAGCCTTGGGGCCGAATTCTGGTTGGGTGTCAAGCAAAACGGGATACTCATCACGGTTTTCCCACCAGCATGAGACGGCCCGTGCCGGCTATTACAGCGTGTTACTGGAAGATTCAGGAGTTGTGGCGGAGCTCACCGCCACCAGCCGTTGCGGTATGCACCGCTATACATTTCCCGATGTCAAACCAGGCCATGTCATCCTCGATCTGATACATAGCATTGGCGACACCGTTTTTGAGGCGGAACTGAACATCGAAAGTGCCACTACCATCAGTGGTTATCGTGGTACGCATGGCTGGGCACCCGATAGGCATGTTTACTTTGTGCTCGAATTCTCGCGGCCATTTGAATCCTGCCAGGTCCAGCGCAATGGGGCCGTTCAGGCGGGAAGCGTCGGTTCCGTTCCGGGGCCTGATCTTAGAGCCGCATTCCATTTTTCAACCAGCTCCGGCAAACCACTGGTGATTAAGGTGGGGATTTCCGGCACGGACATCGATGGCGCGAGGAAAAACCTGGTGGAAGAAATTCCACACTTTGATTTTGATGCCATTCATCGGCAGGCCGAGGCAACGTGGGATAAGGCGCTGGCGTCACTGGATGTGACGTTTTCTACCGAGGCAATGGCACAAACATACTACACCAGTGCCTATCACGCCATGATTGGCCCCACCACGTTTAACGATGTAGACGGAAGCTACCGAGGGGAGGATCGTAAAAACCATCCCAACCCCGGCTTTACCAATTACACCGACATTTCGATATGGGATATCTTCCGCGGACAATTTCCCTTTATGATGCTGACCCATCCCGATCGCATCGACGACGTCATCAACACCTTTCTGGTCGATTATCAGCAGCTCAATCAGAACTCATTGCCGGTTTGGCCTTTATGGGCCAATGAAACCTGGGCCATGACCGGGTTTCACGTGGTGGCCATGATTCTTGGAGCCTATACGCGCGGCTTTCAAGGTTATGATGTGGAAGCTGTGTACGCGGCCATGCGCGATACCGCCATGGTGGGGGGGACGGCTAATGGCAACAAGCCGCTGCAGGAAGAATTTCGCCGCTATGGCTATGTGATTTCGGGTCCGGCCACTCCTGCGGAAATGGTAACTGGTCCTGGCAAACAGTCCGTTTCCCGAACCTTGGATTATGCGTACGACTACTGGTGCATGGGGGCCATGGCAGAGTTACTCGGTAAACATGACGATGCCAAAATGTTTTACAAATGGAGTCAGAATTATAAAAATATATTTGATCCCAAAACCGGTTTTATGCGGGGCAAACTCGCGGATGGAAGCTGGCGCGAACCGTTCTGGCCCAATCAAGATGAATGGTACGACTACACGGAATCCGATGCTTGGCAGGCAACGTTTAATGTGATGCAGGATGTTCAGGGACTCATTGACCTCTATGGTGGCGACAAACAGTTTATCGCCAAGCTGGACGCATTCTTCACCGCGCCTTCTCATATTAGAGAATTTGATGTGGACATTACCGGCATGGTGGGGCAGGATGCCCAGGGTAATGAACCTGGTAATCACATTCCATATCTCTATCCGTTCGCCGGCGCGGCGTGGAAGACGCAATATTGGGTTCGCAAAGTTCTGGGGCTCTACAACAATACGCCCACCGGCATCCCCGGTAACGACGACGTGGGCCAGCTTTCCAGTTGCTTTGCCATGGGTGCGTTGGGCTTTTATCCGGTAAATGCCGCTACGGGTGTGTATGTCATTGGCAGTCCGCTGATCAATCGCGTTAAAATAAACAATCCCGTTGCCAAAACTACATTTGCCATTATTGCTGAGAATAATTCGCCGGAAAATTGTTACATTCAATCCGCCAAACTCAATGGCAGAGAACTCACGCGATCATGGTTTACCCATGCTGACATTGTGGTGGGCGGGGAGTTGTATTTCCGCATGGGACGCAAGCCCAACCGAGAGTGGGCGTCGGCCAAGGAAGATCGCCCGCCATCCGGCCTTATCCGAGTGTAAACCTTATGTGGACATCGTGAATAAAATGATGTGACCGGTTATCCTCATGGCTTGGAACATGTAATAGTAAAGGATTATTGATGACACAGCATAATGCTTCAGATGATGGATTGGGATTAAGCCGTCGCAACGTGTTGCAATTGGCAGCGGTGGCCGCGGCTGCCGCCGGCCTTAGTGGAGTGGGGGCGGCCAAGGCCGCACAGGGGGCTGCCCATCAGGTGGCCGCAGCCGCCAGTGCCAAACGCAGGTACGATATGTCCACGCTCAAATGGCACCTTTCCGGATATATGCCATACATGGAACGATTGGGCGGACCCGTATCCATTGCAGATATTCGTCAAACGGCTGACCAAAAAATCGGCCCGATTCCGGCCAACGTTCCCGGTTCGGTGCAGTTGGCGCTGCTGAATGCCGGGCTGATTAAAGACTGGAATGTAGCTCTCAACGCACGGGATTGCCAGTGGGTTGAAAATGAGGATTGGGTCTACCAGACGATCATTCCCGATGAGTGGCTGCACGCTGGCAAGAAGTTCCGGCTGCACTGTGAAGGCTTGGATTACCGGGGAGGTGTTTACCTCAATGGCACATTGGTTGCCAGCTTTGAGGGATCATTTCATCCTTGGGATTTTGATCTAGGGCCACACCTCAAAGCCAGCGGGAATATGCTGGAAATTCTCTTTCAGCCGCCGCCACGCTGGCTGGGGCAGCTTGGCTACACGTCGCGCATGAAAAAGTGGAAGCCGCGGTTTAATTATGGATGGGATTGGATCAGCCGTGTCGTACAAGTGGGTGTGTGGGATGCGATTACGCTGGAAGTTATTGAAGCCGGCGAAATACAGGAATTCCGCGCCGTGGCCGATGTGGACCCGGCATCCGGGCACGGCGTATTGAAAATCTTCGGCGCTGCGGTTGGTGGCGACAACATACGGTTGACGCTGTCGGATGAAACCGATGTTTTGCATCAGGAGGAAATGCCTGCATCTGATTTGGCTGAACAACCGGTGCATTGGCATGATTTATCAGTGACCCTGTGGTGGCCCAATGGGCACGGAGAACAAAAACTCTATACCCTGACATGCGAGCTCCTTGACGCAAAAGGGCAGACGGTAGATCGTCAGGTCCGTACGGTGGGGTTCCGCCATATTGAATGGCGCAAAACCCGAGGGGCTGAACATACCCAAAATGCGTATCTTGATGTCGTGCCGGAGGCGGACCGCTACCTATGCGCAGTCAATGGTAAGGAGATATTCCTCTGCGGCATCGATTGGACGCCCATTCGCCCCAACTTTGCCGATCTCACGAAAGAAGATTATGACAAACGCCTGAACGCCTATCACGATATGGGCGTGAGGATACTGCGCGTGTGGGGTGGTGGATTCTTAGAAACGGAATATTTTTACCAGCAATGCGACAAGCTGGGTATTTTCCTGTGGCAGGAATTTCCACTTTCCAGCTCTGGCATGGACAACTATCCACCAACCGATCCGGCGTCAGTCGAGGCGATGGGACAGATTGCTGAATCGTACATCAAGCGACGGCAAAATCATCCCGCACTGCTGTTATGGTGTGGCGGCAACGAATTGGCCAATGACCTTGACGGGGTAAACCACGGAAAGCATATGGAAGCACTTACCATCCGCCACCCTATCCTGAAGCGGTTTTACGAACGTATTGATGAGCTGGATCATGGACGGCGATTTCTTCAAACCAGTCCTTTAGGGCCGCGGTTGCATAATGACCTCCACGATTGCGGTAAGGGGCTTTTCTGGGATACCCACGGTCCTTGGAATTTCAGTGGGCCGGTGGATGGCTATTGGAAAGAACTATGGGACAAGGGCGATTCAATGTTCTATTCCGAACTCGGAGCCCCGGGCGCCAGTCCTGTCGAGATCATTGAAAAATATAAGGGCGACTTGGAAGCGTTTCCATGTTCATCGGATAACCCATATTGGAATCGTAATCCATGGTGGATCGACTGGCCGAAGTTTATTCAGGAGAAAGGCCATGCCCCGAAGAATCTTGAGGAATACGTGACTTGGAGTCAGGCCCGGCAGGCAGCGGCATTAGGCTTGGCGGCCAGAGCGGCCTTGAGCCGATTCCCATCATGCGGCGGTTTCATGGTGTGGATGGGGCATGATGCCTTTCCGTGCACAGCCAACACTTCCGTCATCGATTTTGACGGTAATTTGAAACCATCGGGGGTTGAATTGGGCAAAGTCTATCGCGAGTCCTGATTCGACACGGCCATGGCCGCAGCACGCTTGACTTCACGTCGACGGGCGTGGCAATTTTTCCGGGCGGGGGTGAAATCGCCAAAGAG
>DZDI01000391.1 GCA_022730455.1 Phycisphaera mikurensis
TGTCCGGCTTGGCATGGAATGTTGTTGTCGTCGAGAACCTCGACCAAAACGGTTTCGGATTGGATATGATAGTGTTCGTGTTCTGGACATTGCAGGGCGATGTAACCGATCTCCTGTGAGCTGTACACGTCCTTGATCGCAACACCCCAAACCTCTTTGCATATTTCCCGCACATCGGCGCCAAAGGATTCTCCAATTGTACGGATCTCTAACAAACTTGGTAGTTTCCAGTTGTTTTTTTGAAACACTCGGGCCAGTGCAAGAATATTGGTTGGGTAGGAAAGGAGATAGTTTGGCGCCTGTTGCATAAGCCATCGAGCTTGGGTTTCAACATCCGTCATGATGCTCATGGTCACTGCCGGGCCGGTTTTATACAGCGGTGCGGTGCTTTGCCCCCAGAGAGCCGCTTGTAGCGTTTCTCCTGATTTGAGTTCCTTGACATACCGGATAATGGCGTGTTTGGCTGAGAAATCACGATGATGCCAGAGATGATCCCTCAGGCCGATGACCAGCCAGAAAAGCTGGGATACAGCGGTGCCGTAAGAAGTGATCGGCGTACCGGTTGATCCCGAAGTCTGTACTGTGCAATGGCTGCCATGCCCGACAGGTATGGCCTTGCTGACTAATCTTTGTCCCGCCTCCTGTATGGCCGAACGTGTCAGGATGGGCAATTGTCGCCACTCCTCCCAGGTGAAATCCTGCAAATTACGGTTTTGAATATTTCGCAGTGTATCGCGGTAATATGGAACCGTTGCCACGGCGTGCTCCAGCACTTTGGCAAGCTGTAAGCGCTGCATTGCAAGTTGCTCTTCACCACTTTGCCATTGACTTGATTCAATCTGAAATAAAATGGAAAGCAAATGGGCTCCCTCCGCTGAGGGCAAAGCGGGCCATTTTATTTCCGGGATGGCACTTTTCATGAGCTGTATCCGGGATTTTTTATTCATTCCGTCCTGGCGCCAGATCCCCCAAGGCCGCCAGCAAGGGGCCGAGATGTTTTTCATAC
>DZDI01000392.1 GCA_022730455.1 Phycisphaera mikurensis
GAGATTCATCATGAAGCGCCGCGGTTTCACGTTAGTTGAATTGCTGGTGGTGATTGCCATTATCGCCATCCTTATCGCACTGTTGCTGCCGGCCTTGGCAGCCGCCCGGGCGAGCGCCCAGAGCGTGGATTGCCTGGCCAAACTCCGTTCTTTGGGCCAGTTGACTGCCGAGTACACCAATACCTATCAGGACATGGCGCCACCGTCGCAGCTCGGCGCCACCGTGAGCACCGCGGATACGGCGTGGAATTTCACCAACCCCAATCTGCCATCGACGGGTTGGCCTCCAATGGGGCCCAATTACTGCACCTTTTTGTATGGTTTTATGACCAACGATCCGCGCCTATTTAATTCATTCCCAGGATCGTCAACTGCCCAAGGGCCGCTGATTGGTGGTTCAGGCCAAAGTTGGGCGGCGTTGTTCCAATGCCCATCCGTCACGGTGAATAACAGTTGGTGGCAGTGGAACTACAGCGCCAATCCGAATCTGTTCATCGACAGCCAGCTTATCACCACCGCCGGTGCCCCGACCACGGCTAAACTGAGCATCGTCCAGAATCCCGCACAGTTCATCGAGTTCGCCGATTCGTGCGTGACGTACCCGCAATCCTACGGGCTCGGTGGAATGGCGCCGGCAGATTTTCGCTGGAATGTCACCGGCCCGGGACTGCCTTACTCGGGGTCTCTCATGCCGACGTTTTATCCCAACGCATTTAACGCCGACGGCCAGCCGATACTTACGGCTGTGCTCTCTCCGCAGGATAAAAGTGGACAGGGAAATGTGGATGGTACATGGCCGGGGTGGTGGGACGAAAGCATCCGGTATCGGCATGGGTCGCAGATTGCCGTGACGAACTCGAACAGCGGTCTGACCACCACGGAGGGTTATGCCAACGCCGTCTTTGCGGACGGCCATGCCGGAGAAATCCAGGCCGGTGGCCTGCACGTCTATAACGTGGTGCCGCAGAATTAAGTATTCTTTTGAACGCCCTGATACATGCGTCT
>DZDI01000393.1 GCA_022730455.1 Phycisphaera mikurensis
CGTATTGCTTGACCGGCGTGTCCGTTGAGCCGGTACCGCCGAACGGATCACGTTCTTCCATAACTTGGTTGCCAAGGTAAAGATAATCCGTCGTGCCCGGGGCGGCGGCGAAGAGGATCGTGTGGCGAATTCGCCGGTTGAAAGCGTCGTAGACGTAATCACCGAGAATGAAGCCAATGAACTCGGTCTGTATAGGCCGGTTCAGCGCATCGTAGGAAGCGTTGACTGGATTGGGGTAAAATTTGGAGATTCCGTCAACAACGGTCGTATTGCCGTTCGCGTCGTACCCCATGCCGACGATTTGATTGAGCTTGTTGTTGTTGCGTTGATCGGTTACTTGGCTCCCGCCCTCCGGCGTATATACCGTGCTGGTCCAGTTGCCCAGGGCATCCAGATTGTAACTTCTGATCAGATCCGTCCCCGGCAACGTGATCGGCGTGCTTACGCTGCCGCCGCCGCTGGCCAATACGCCGCGCTGGTAATCCAATGGCCGATTCATGGAATCGTAGGAATCATACAGACTGCTGCGTTCTTCCGCGTGCAACGGGCGTTCAAAGAGTTTGTTGGAACTCGTATCATAAGCACTTGTGAAGCCGACGATAACATTTGTGCCATTAAACAATCGTTTACCGATCATGCGCCCCGCGCCGTCATAGCCGAGTTGGTCTGTAGCGATACTGCCCCAAGCGGGTGTGGGCAGGCCGGATTGAATCGCGGATCGACTCTGAGCGTTGTTCATATTGGAGCACACCAAACCATTGCCCAGCGTTACTGTGGCGATTCGGCTGGCGCCGAAGAATTGCCAGGTGGCGATTACGGCACTGCTGGCCGCTTCGATAATCTGTTGGCGGCGATAGAGTTTGTCGAAGCTGTTATTGACCTGCCGCGTGTTGGGATACGTGAATTGGCTGGCTGGCAATGGCGTAAAGCCATCGTTGGTGGCATAGCGGGTGTTGCCGCCGTATGCCTGTGACTCTTCCACGGTTCGCCCGATGGAATCATATA
>DZDI01000394.1 GCA_022730455.1 Phycisphaera mikurensis
GTGTTGTTCCGCCAGGTGCGGCCAGGGCTGCATGGCAAGCCGTTCGAGATGATCAAGTTCCGCACCATGCGCGACGCGCTGGATGCGCAGGGCAACCCCCTTCCGGATGCCGAGCGTTTGGTTCCATTTGGGAAGTTTCTGCGCGCCAGCAGTCTGGATGAGCTGCCTGAGCTGTGGAATGTGCTCAAGGGTGAGATGAGTCTGGTGGGGCCGCGTCCCTTGTTGATGGAATATCTGCCGTTGTATTCCCTGGAACAGGCAAGGCGGCATGAAGTTCGTCCTGGTGTCACGGGCTGGGCGCAGGTGAACGGGCGTAACGCCTTGGGCTGGGATGAGAAGTTCAAGCTGGATGTCTGGTATGTGGATAATCAGTCATTCTGGCTGGATGTGAAGATTCTGTTCCTGACGGTGAAGAAAGTGTTGGTTAAGGATGGTATTAGCGCGGATGGCGAGGCGACGATGAGCAAATTTACCGGTAATGCGTCCTGATGAAACGTCTGGCTATCTTGGGAGCCAGCGGGCATGGCAAGGTGGTTGCCGATGCTGCGGAGTGTTGTGGTTGGGATTCGGTCGTGTTTTTTGATGATGCTTGGCCGGAACGTGCCCGGAATGGGGTTTGGCGTGTCGCCGGGCGTTCCGCTGATTTGCTCGAATCACTTGGGGATTTTGACGGAGTCGTGGTGGCCATCGGCAATAATGCGATTCGGCAGGCCAAGATGGATCTTCTGCGCAAGGCGGGCGGCGTGTTGCCCACGATTATTCATCCGAGTGCAGTAGTGAGCCGGTATGCTGCCTTGGGTGAGGGTTCGGTTGTTTTCGCCGGGGCGGTGGTGAATGTGGATGCCAAAGTGGGATGCGGGGCGATTTTAAATACGGGTTGCAGTATTGATCACGACTGCGTGCTTGGTGATGCGGTGCATGTCAGTCCCGGTGCCCGGCTTGCGGGAGGGGTTTGCGTGGGTGATTTGAGTTGGATTGGAATCGGTGCGAGTGTCCGCCAG
>DZDI01000004.1 GCA_022730455.1 Phycisphaera mikurensis
TCAAAGCGCAACTTTATGAAAAATATGGGGATATGTCTTAACTTAGTGGCATTAATAACGGTATCTGGATAACGGTACCTGACACCTTTTCGCGTGCCTTATTTTCAGCCATGAAGGTCAAAGGGCTGGTAGCGCTGTTTCCCCGACAATACGACCGCCCAACCACACCGACCGCTCTGGTCCGGCCAGACGGTGACTGTATAGGGGCGGGAGATATTATGGCTACCGGGCAAGCGGGCCAACAGGTGAATGACAGTGCCCGAAGGACCGGTGCCGCGCGGGATTAAGCGCTGTGAAAACTGTAGCATCAGGCACGTTACAGGCCCCCGCTGCCACTGGGTTAACGCCGCGGGTTGGCCGGCAACAGTTACCGCCGCGAAGCCTATGAGTTTGAAGCCGCCATAATTATAAAGCTCTACCGGGAACGGCATGGCAGGCAAGGCCTTCTGGAGGGAGGCCATCGTGACGTTACCCGGCGCTAACATGGGTTTATTAAGATATAATCCCAAGCTTTGCCATGCTAGGGATGTCAGCACATTTTGTCGCTGCGATTGTATCCAGAATCTTACACCTGCCAAAGCGGCTATCAGCAAAGCGGCAGCGACCGCCCAAGGTACCAGACGGCGAATCATGAGTTGGAGATTTCCGGATTTATCCTCGGGAATCTTAAGTAGGCGTTCAGTCAAATCGCCCGATGGTTCAGGCTGTGCCGCAGCTAAGTCCAAGCGCAGTTTTTCCTGTTCCGCCAAGGCGGCGAAGTAATAATCGCGGATATCCTCCGGTGCTGCCGCTACCAGGCGACTTAGTTCGCGGCGGTGCGGATCATCCGGCGGAAGAACGCAGTAATGATCAATAATGTTGCGCAACTCAAGAGAATTCATGATCCGTCTCCAGTATTTTTGGCTTTCCTGGTCGCTGCGTCCTGACCGGCATGTAGGTGATCGGCAGCAATGGATGCCCGCAGCGATTGCTTGGCGCGGAAAAGGCGCGACAGCAGCGTGCCCAGAGGAACGTTCAATTCCCGTGCGGCCGCTTCACAACTCAGCCCCTCTGAATAAACCATAAGAAACGGCTGCTTGAAACGTATATCCAACCGGTCCAACCCCACTTGGAGGACTTCGCGCTTTGCAATATCGGATGACGTATACATTTTGTCGGCCAGTTCGGCGGCTTCTTCCAGCGGAACAGTCCGTACCATGCGGCGCTTGTTCAAGGTGCGGAAATGCCGCCGTCTTAAAATCTGAAATAGCCAGCCTCGCAGTGCGTTCTCATCCCGCAGGGTGTGAATGGAACGCCACGCGTGCAAAAAAGTCTCTTGGACGAGATCTTCCGCACCGCCATCCCGCCCACAAAGCCGAACTGCATAATGAAACAGCTCCTGCGCATGCTGTTCGACAGCTCGTTCATAAAAGGTGCGGCCAAGGGCGGGATCAGTCATACATCCACGTTCATCCATCCAGTAACCGTTCACGGGCAAAAGTGGCGAAACTTATTAAATAACCGGTGTTTTTTGCGATGCAGGCCTATTTTAGGTCTGCTCTTTGCGCATTAGTCCTATATTATCAGTTGAATTCCATTCCTTTTGCCCCGTGAACGGTTACATCCACCCATTTGCACCGGCGGAACCCTAGTTCCTGCTATATCGGAAAAACCGCACTAGGCCGATATATTCTTCATCGTTGCTGTCTGCCGACGGCGTAAGATCAGTAATGCCGCCCCACCCATGGCCCCCAATAGCAAGGCGGGGGTTGGCTCGGGTACCGGCTGCACCTGGAACTTTGCGCCTGCGTCACTAAACGGCGCACCCGCATATACGAACGCTGTCAGCACCGATGGATGAATACCGTTGAATGAGTACATGGAATTTCCAAATACGGAAGCTGGCGCATCGGGTGTGGTAAAGGAGAAACCCGACAGGATCTTTCCGGCATCCAGATAGCCGGCTGAGCTGGTGGCTTGCCACTCAATCGAAGCCCCCTGCTCTGCTCCTCCCACCGACTGGGAATCCGGGCCGTTTTCCCATCCGGTGGGGGCAGAAACGACAGTGGGATTGCTGGCCAGATAACTCTGGCCGGGAACCCAAGAGAACCAAAATGTGCCGATTGTGCTACCTGATGTGCCCGTATTGGTGAGCGATAAATCATAGGTATAAGAACCGGCGCTATGGGAACCCAAGGTGATTGTTGCACTGGCGGTTTCGGCAGCGTCGACGTTGGCCGGTCCAACAAACGCCACTGTGGCTGCCAAGGCAACCCCCGCGGGAAGGATTGAGTTTTTCAATGTGCTGAACATAGGAGACCTTTCTACTTAAAAAACATGACTCAGTCGCAATCAGACAAAATTGCGTTGTACCACCTTAGTAGTGCCGACCAGCAGTTGATTTATTCCCGTCGATTATAAACTTTTCACCGTAACGCGGACATGGCGGTGCCGGCCACGTTACACGCCCGGGTGCATGACGCTTGACGCCTGGCTTTTTAGCAACTTGGCTTATACCGGCGTGCCGGGAATAGGAAAAAAGATGCCAATGATTTGAGGATCCACCATTTAAATTCTTAGGCGGTCATTTGCTTAGGGACAAGAATTTTCAGGCGGATTTGCGGCTCGTATTGGCGCTGCCGGATGATACGTTTTTCGCTTGGCAGCCGCGCTGGAAGAGGCCGATACATTCGTTTGAACACCGCCACCGCGGACACTTGCCCCCATCCTGCCAGTGTAATGCGGGTCGCGGATTCCTGCAGAGAGCAGCCATCGGCAAGGTGCAAAAGCAGCATCCGGAGCAACGCCGACGGGTTCTTCACGCTCCGCGTTCGACGCAAGGCTCCGAGCTCTCTGGCCTTGGATTCCCAGCCACCGGGCATCAGTTTGACCAAGAATCTCCACTGTTCGTCCGCTCGTGCCATCCATTGCTGCATGTTTTTCATGCAAACCGATATACACACATTCAGTGCAAGACGTAGAATTAAGTTAGCGCCTCTGGGGGCATCCCCTTGGTTACTGCGCCGAGGGCACCAGACATTAGTGCTCTGTCACGCCGACAAATTAGGGGCCCACCCTGAGTTTCTAGCCGCGGTTGATCGTCGAATCTTTTAGTTATATTATCCGCAGATATGACGAAGAGCACCCAATTGCCACAAATTGTTGATACTTCAAGCCTTGTGCCGCCTGCAGTGAGCGATAGCGGTGAGTACTCGGACGCGATTAAAGCCTTATTGGAAGTGGATGTGGGCGAAGTGCGACTTAACGCACTCGACCGGCGGCTGTACGCTACAGACGCTTCGAACTACCAGGTGGAGCCTCTGGCGGTGGTCATCTGTAAAACGCCGGAGCAGGTTTCTCGACTGGCGGCATTCTGCCAGAAATACCATCTACCGCTGCTGCCGCGGGGTGGAGGCACGAGCCTCGCCGGCCAATGCACCAACCGTGCAGTGGTGGCGGACCTGTCCGGACCCTTTCGGCAGATATTTGGTGTTGACCGCGACGGGCGGACTTGCCGAGTCCAGGCCGGCACCACCATTGACGACGTGAACAATTATCTCAAATCGCAAGGCGAGGATCTATTTTTCGCACCCGACCCGGCCACCTTAAGCCAAGCCACCATTGGGGGTTGCATTGGCAACAATGCCGCTGGAGCCCGATCGTTGCGCTATGGCCGAACGAGTGAAAATATTACGACACTTGAGGCCGTGCTGGCCGATGGCACAATGGTTCAATTTGCACCGGGGGCGGGAAGAAGCAATCAGCGAGTTGCAGATCTGGCAACGGCTGTGGCAGCCGTGGTGCTTAAGCATCGGGAGACCATACGCAGCAGGTTTCCACGTTTGAATCGGCGCAATGCGGGCTATGCGCTCGATATGATCCTCGATCAACTGGACGCGGGATGCCAACCCATTGATCTGAATCTGGCACCTCTCATATGCGGCAGCGAAGGTACTTTGGCTATCGTCCTGGCGGCAACGCTTAAACTTTGGCCGACACCCAAAAGTCGCTCCCTGTATCTCCTGCGTTTTGCGTCCTTGGATGGCGCTATTGCCGCCGTGTCTCCTCTGTTGAAATTACATCCAACAGCCATTGAGCTCATGGACAATATGGTATTGCAGGCAGCCGCATTAAACACTGCAGCGACAGCCATCATGCATGAACTTGGCATAGTGAACCCCGCAGGCCAGAGTGCGGGGGCCGCAATAGCCGCCGTGTTATTGGTGGAATTTCAGCATGATCGCGATGCCTCCGCCGACGCGGAACCGGGCGAACTGGAATCGCGAATGCGAGCCGTGGCTGGTGTTACAGACATGGAAATACTCGATGCACAAAAACAGTCGAGCGCATGGCAATTGCGGCGCAGCGCCGAGGCCCTGCTCCACGCATTTTCCGCCGATACCAAGCCTGTCACGTTCGTCGAGGACAACGCCATCCCCGTTGCGCAATTATCGCATTTTGTTCATGGTGTTGAAGAGATTGTTTCCCGGCACAACACATCGGCGGCATACTACGCGCACGCATCAGTAGGCGTTTTGCATATTCGCCCCCTGCTGAATTTGCATTCAGCCGACGGGCGCGAGGCCATGGTAAATATCGCTGTTGAAGTTGCGCGTCTGGCACGCGATTGCGGCGGCGTGATGTCGGGTGAGCATGGTGACGGGCGTGTTCGAGGGCCTCTGCTGGAAGAGTTTTTCGGCTCCGAAATCATGGAAGCATTTGTCAAGATCAAACAGATTTTTGATCCGGCAGGAATATTAAATCCCGGGATGATCGTGGGCGCCGGCAAACCGGCTTCCATCGCGCAGCAGTTGCGATTCGATCAGATAAGTCCGACGGCGGTATCGAAACTGCAGCCCATTTTCGATTACGCCGAACAAGGCACCTGGGTAGGGGCCGTGGAGATGTGCAACGGCGCGGGTTTTTGCCGCAAACTGGGCCCGGGAACCATGTGCCCATCCTATCGTGCCACACTTGATGAAAAACATTCTCCGCGCGGCCGGGCCAATGCCCTGAACTTTGCAATGCTCTCGCCGGTAGGCGAACCGAAACTCAATGACCCCGACACTCTTGCCACACTCGATTTGTGTCTGTCGTGCAAGGCATGCAAGACTGAATGCCCCAGCAATGTGGATATCGGGAAATTGAAGGCGGAGTATTACGCCGCGACGTACCGGGCGGTTGGGCATATTCCGCTGGCTGCGCAGTTTGTCGGCCGAATCCGATTGCTGAATCAGCTCGCCAGCTACATGCCGCTGATTGCCAATGGCGTAACACAGGCCGGATGGTTTCGGCGGTGGATACTCCCTCGCCTAGGTATTACGCCCGAGCATCCGCTGCCGCTGTTTCAAAAACACCTGCAACGGCGATTGCGACAAGCTGGGATTCCGAGCCGAAGACCGGGCCGTCCGTGCGTTGTACTTTTTTTAGACTGCTTCACGGGTTATACCGATTCACCTGTTGGTGTGGCGGCAGTGAATCTGCTGCAGCGGATGGATTATGATATTGTCGTTGCCAATGCTGGCTGCTGCGGTAGAAGTATGATGTCCGTGGGCATGCTGGAAATGGCACGTGACACGGCAACCAGGACGCTGCGGCGATTGCATTCCTACGCCCGAGAGTTAGCACCGGAGGCGATTTTATTTTTAGAACCGTCCTGCCAAAGTGCGGCCATCGACGACTGGAAAGTTTTATTGTCCGCAGTTGATAGAGAGAAGCTCACCTCCTTGCCACCCCTGCTTTCAGTTGAAGAATTTGTTGCCCGGAGAACGGATCTGCTGAAACACAATAAGCGCACGTCCGCGTTGATGACGCCGGTTATCTTCCACGGCCACTGTCACCAGAAAGCACTTTGGGGCACGCAGGCGATGCAACAACTCCTGTCGCAATTCGCCGACGGTCACGGGCAGATTTTACCGACAGGCTGTTGCGGATTGGCCGGGGCTTTCGGATACGGGCTCAAGCGGTACGAAGTCAGCAAGGCAATATTTGCCGCACCGGAATTTGATCCCATACGCCGTTCCAATGAGACCGACATGATTCTGGCCAGTGGTACATCGTGCCGTGCACAGATTCGTCATCTATCCGGACGCAACGCGATGCATCCCGTTGAATGGCTCGACGAAATCTCACGCCCCGACAACGGCTGAAACGTGTCGCGTGAGGCAGCCGCTACGAACCGCATTTCATCGCCCAAAGACATCGGGTACCCCCTGTTGGGATGGCGCTGGTTGATTCTCGTCGATAGCGAATCGATTCTGGGCGCTTTCCCTGCATCGGGTTTAAGGGTGTATACTTAAGGGGAGTATTGGCAGGAGAATACCCCATGCACAAGATCACGCTGATGATTAAACCGGGCGACACTGCATGCCTGGCGGCCCGACGGGTGATTGATTTAATCGTCACACCCCACGTGGCGGCTCTGATAGAAGAAGTCGATGTCACACAGGATGCGGAGCTACAGGCTGAGTATGGCACGGATGTACCCGTGGTGCTGGTGGACGATGTTGTGGAATTTCGGCGGAGTATAGATCCGGAACGGCTTGCCCGGCTTTTTTATGATGACCTCGGTGAGCGGTTTGCGGGCATCAGTTAGCGTTTACCGGTCTATTTGATGGCTTAATGACCGCTCATATATGGGAAATGTGGGACGACCAGCGATGGAATGTAGAATCAATTTGCGCGTTCGATATGTCGAATGTGATCCCATGGGGTATCTGCACCACTCCAACTATCTGCCGTATCTGGAGATGGGCCGCACCGAACTGTTTCGTCAAAGTGGCGGCGATTACCGCACATTGGAATCGGAGGGATTCTTTTTTGTCGTTACCAAATTAAGCATTCAATTTAAGCGCCCAGCCCGGTTTGATGATGAGTTGGAGGTTATCACCCGGGTTGTCCGCAGGACACATGTGCGCATTGACCATGACTATGACATATTTAATACAACATCCCGTATTTTAATTTCCACAGCATCGAGCACCATTGCCTGCGTAGACCGCAGCGGACAACTGATACCGATACCTGATAAAGTCAGCTTTCAGCCGATTGATGGCGCGGCAGGCTGACCGCCATGGCTCCGGCAAGCGGCATACCCAATGGGTCCACGGACACCCAGTTTGATCTGCTCATCATCGGCTCCGGGGCAGCCGGCATGATGGCTGCGGTCACCGCAGCGAGCACACTGGATTCATCAGGGATTGCAAACGTCCGGATTGCTATTCTCGAAAAAAATACCCGACCTGGAATTAAGGTTCTCGTCTGCGGTGGCGGGCGATGCAATTTGACCAATGCTGGCGACGTGAATTTTCTCATCGCACAATTCGGACGTAACGGACGGTTTCTTACTCCGGCACTCAGGCACATGGACAACGACGGCCTGCGTCAATGGTTTGCCGACCGGGGCGTGGCCACGCATGAAGAGCATGATGGAAAGATCTACCCCGACTCCAATAAGGCAAGTTCCATTGTCGATACACTGGTTGACACCATGCGTACCGCAGGAGTGCATATACTCTCGCAGTGTGCGGCCGTTGAGGTAGAAGTTTTGCCGTGCGGTGCCTTTTCGATCCGAACATCCACTTCGCAATCGCTGACGACCCGCCATTTGCTGATCTGTTGCGGCGGACAGAGTTACACCCGCATGGGTACTACGGGAGATGGCTACCGCCTCGCTACGGCGTTAGGTCACCATATTGTGACGCCCCGGCCGGCGATTGTGCCGTTACTGGTTAAAGAAGCATGGGTCGCTGATTTGCAGGGGCTCGCCGTGTGCGATGTCAAGGTCAACATCGAGGCCCCCGGCCCCCTGCCGGTACTGGCCACGGAAAAACCCACACCAAGTATTAACGATTTGCTGTTTACGCATTTTGGTCTTTCCGGCCCGGCGGTTTTAAACCTGTCAGAAGTGGCCGCCGAACTCTTGGAAGGCTTCTCCGCGATAGCTCTGAGGGTGGATTTTTCGCATCGCGTAAGCCATGAACAATGGCGGACTTTCTTTGCCAACTGGCGACGACAACATGGTGCACGGCTGGTCAAAACTCAATTGGCTGCAACTATTCCGGCTCGACTGGCCAGCATGTTTCTACATCTCACCGGCACACCGGAAAGTACACTCTGCAGTGCCGTTACGAACGCTCAGACGCACCAGATAATAGAATGTATTAAAAACACCAAGTTTACAGTGTACGCCACCCGCGGCTTCAAGGAAGCGATGGTAACGGCGGGCGGTGTGAGGCTGCGGGAAGTGAATCCCGACACCATGGAATCGCGCATCTGCAGCAATCTGTTTCTGGCCGGAGAGGTGCTGGACCTCACAGGCCCCAGCGGCGGTTATAATTTACAATTGGCGTTTTCGACAGGATGTCTGGCGGGGGAATCCGTCGCCGGAAAAATTATTCATAGCAGACAGGAGCACCATTGATCCCTGACCGCCGCGACCTTCAAACGGAACAGCCCAACCCGTATTCCGCCAATTTGGATGAGCTGAGTGTCACCGATGCTCTGCGTTTAATGGATGCTGAAAATATCCATGCGGTGGAGGCGGTGAAGGCTGCGCACAGGTCGATTGAAACCGCAGTGATGTGGGCAACGGAGACGCTGCGTCATGGCGGTCAAATCATTTATTCGGGTGCGGGAACCAGTGGTCGACTGGCAGTATTGGATGCCGCTGAATGCCCCCCAACTTTTTCCAGCGATCCCCAGCAAGTTGTGGCCATTATTGCCGGAGAGGATGCGGCTCTGCGACAATCGATTGAGGGGGTGGAAGATGATTTTGATGCCGGCGTACGGGCTGCCGATGACCTGCAGCTTGATAAAGATGATTTGCTCATTGGTATCGCCGCGGGCGGCACAACGCCGTACGTTCACGGATCGCTTTCGGCTGCACGCTCGGCCGGCGCCAAGACTGTTTTTATGGTATGCACGGATCCATCCCCGTTGTCATCCGCAGCGGATCTGATCATCTATCTTGCGACTGGTCCGGAAATAATCACCGGCTCCACCCGTCTGAAGGCGGGTACCGCCACCAAACTTGCCTTGAACGCCATCAGTACTTTGGCGATGGTGCAAATGGGCAAAGTCTTTGGCAACATGATGATCGATGTGGATGCCGGGAAAAATGCCAAATTATGGGATCGTGCGGCACGCATGATTGAAGCCATCACCCGGCTAACCCGGTCTGATTCGCTGCAGTTGTTGCAAAGCGCGGATGGCCGGGTTAAGCGGGCGTTGGTGATGTATCACCGCGGTGTTTCTTCGGAAGCGGCGGATCACCTGCTGACGGATAATCAAGGGCGACTGAGAGATTTGCTCACCCCGCCGCCCACACGCAATATCTGATATCGGATAAAATCATTGCATGAATAACGCGAAGCCGACAGTGGAAGAGACCCTCCCCATTCTGGATTTTGGATCACAGTATGTTCAGCTTATCGCCCGGCGTGTGCGCGAGGCGGGCGTACGGGCACTTCTGGTAGACCCCGCTACCCACGCCGAAGAACTTAAAAAACTCAATCCCGTGGGGATTATTCTTTCCGGTGGCCCATCGAGCGTTTATCAGGCCGATGCCCCCCGCTGCGATGAAAACATATTCAATTTGGGTGTGCCCATTTTAGGCATTTGTTATGGCATGCAGATCGCCGCTGAGTTGCTGGGGGGCAAAGTAAAAAAGGGAAATGCAGGCGAATATGGCGCGGCGCGGCTTACGGTAGCGGCCACACCTGAAGCTGACGATTTATTTACCGGTGTGCCACCATCCACCAACGTCTGGATGAGCCACGGAGACCAGGTCAATGCACTAGGTAATGAGTTTATTTCACTGGCTGCCACGCAAACTTGTTCATTGGCGGCCATTCGACACCGCAGCCGCCCTTTTTTTGGTGTGCAATTTCATCCGGAAGTTACCCATACACCCCATGGGGGCAAGGTATTGGAAAATTTTCTCTACCGCATCTGTAAAGCTACGGGGACGTGGCGGATGAACAACTTTATGGAAACAAGCATTGAGGCCATACGTCGTCAAGTTGGCACTGGAAGAGTGATTTGCGGCCTGTCCGGCGGCGTGGATTCTGCCGTGGCTGCGGCATTGATTCATCGTGCCATCGGGCACCAACTGACATGCATTTTTGTCGACAATGGACTGCTGCGCAAAAACGAACGGCAAAGCGTCGAATCTACTTTCCGGGATCATTTTCACATTGACCTGCGCGTGGTCGATGCCGAGGACGAATTCCTGTCTGCTCTCAAGGGCGTGACCGAACCTCAGGAAAAGCGGAAACTTATCGGCAAGGCTTTTGTGGATGTTTTCAAACGCGAGGCCCAAACCATCCACGACGCACGCTTTTTAGCCCAAGGTACCCTGTATCCGGATGTTATTGAAAGCGGCCAGGGGTACTGGCGTACGGCGGCCAATATTAAATTGCACCACAATGTCGGTGGACTGCCGGCCGAGCTCGGCTTTGAACTCGTTGAACCGCTGCGCGAACTCTTCAAGGATGAAGTGCGGCGGCTTGGTGAGGTGCTTGGTTTGCCCGAACCGATGGTGTGGCGCCATCCATTTCCCGGGCCGGGATTAGCCGTGCGGTGCATTGGCGAAATCACCAGAGAACGGCTTGACCTGCTCCGCGACGCAGACGAAATTTTTCTGGAAGAAGTGGTCGCGGCAGGCCTGTATCGATCCACCGCGCAGACATTTGCGGTGCTGTTGCCGGTACAGAGTGTGGCGGTTATGGGAGATGACCGCAGTTATAATCCGGTGATTGCATTGCGAAGCGTTGATTCCAGCGATTTTATGACCGCCGATTGGAGCCGCCTGCCCTATGATCTTCTGGCGCGGGTGTCTAGCCGGATTGTAAATGAGTTGCGAACGGTCAGCCGCGTGGTTTACGACGTGACCAGCAAGCCGCCCGGCACCATTGAATGGGAATAATATTTGACCAGCGATTCGCCCATCCATCCTCATGACCGCCATTTACCAACTGCGGTAATTCGCAAGCGGCGGCGATTCCGGCGTATCGCCTACATCATGCTTGCCGTGGCTCTGCTCACAGCCGCCCCCGGCTGGATTCTATACGGGGTGGCCATATGGAACGTCTTTACCCTGCGGCATTTTACTTTTCTGCAGGCTATTGCCGCCTACGGGTTATTAATTATTTCCAGTGTTGCGCTGGTGCTCGGTCTCCTGTACCTGCTGCTCGCTCAGGCCCGGCGTATGTCTCTAACCGTCGATGGCGGTGCGGATGGTGTCGACGGTCAGACCAACCCGCGCTGCGGCAACTGCGGTTGGCCTCACGACTACCCCGACCGCTTCTGCCGCCATTGCGGCAAGGCATTGGCAGGTGTTTCGAATGCAGACGGGGAAGCGACTCCGACGGGACCGCAGCGTCCATGAAATGACAATGATGGAGATGTCGGCATCGGGTCCGCATTTGAAACCCACTGATTATCGAGATGGTCGTATGGCTTATACGCCCGATACATAAGAGAGGAAACACTTACGTCGCTATCTTCTGAATCCGCAGCAAACACCAGCCGTAAGGCTGGAACCCCTGAACAACAACTGCATCCGTTTCGTCTTGTTGGCATGTCGTGGTCGCACTTCCTCAATGATGGAGGAGCTTTTTTCTTGCCAGGCATCCTGCCAGCCGTCATAAGGCACCTGCATCAGCCACTCTTTATGGTGGGCCCCATTGTGGCATCGATATATATTGGCCAGATACTCCAGCCACTGTTTGGAATTCTGGCCGATCATTTTGGCGGCAAACTCTTCGTGATATCGGGTTTAGTACTCTGCGTGGGAACCGCGTCGCTGATTGGTCTGTCTCCGAATGTCTGGATTCTCATTGGATTGGTGCTGCTTTCAGGACTTGGCAGTACAGCCTATCATCCCCAGGCTCTGGCGGCGGCGCGTTCAATCTCCGGGCGACGGCACGCACAGGGAATGGCGGTGTTCCTGGTAGGTGGGGAATTGGGGAGGGGATGCTGGCCTTTGCTGGCGAGCCTGATCGTGGTACATCTTGGACTGGCTCGCCTGTGGCTTATTGCCATTCCAACAGCGATGACGATTCCGTGGTTGCTGCGTATTGTTCCCACGCAGCCCGCCAGACCACTCAGCCGAGGCTCCATATCCATTCGTGCTCATCTCAAGCCATTTCTGATCCTCGTTGGTTTTTCCGCGTTTCGTAATTTTGCGGTCTTCGGCGCAATCGCATTTATACCCATTATGTGGCACCTGCGCGGCGGCAGCCTGATCCAGGGCGCCGGCATCCTAACCACACTGCTGGTCACCGGAATTATTGGTCAAATGGCGGGTGGCACGGCAGCCGATAAGTGGGGACGACGGCATGTGCTAATGGCATCAAGCGCAGCCATGCTGGTGCTTCTACCGGTATTACCGCATCTGGGCGGCGCGTGGCTTTATATTGTCGCCGGACTGCTCGGAATCGCCTGTTTCAGTACATACTCCAGCACACTGATCATCGGCCAGGACATCTTTCCGGAAAATCGAGCCATGGGATCGGGCATTGCCCTGGGTTTTTCCAATGCCATTGGCGCCATAGGGCTTTTTCCACTTGGATATGTGGCGGCCACCATGGGAATCGATACCGTATTTAATTTCCTCACCATCGCCTGCGTAGGCATGCTGCTTATGAGCCTTACCTTCACACGTAGAGCCCATCCGGCGATGCATTAAATTTTACATATATTATCAACTCTATTTCAATGACTGTGATTGCCGGAGCGTGATTTTTCAGCGCCAGTCGCTAACTTACTCCAAACATCGTATGTCCAATCGGTTTATAAATCGTTACGAAACCGTTAGGGACAAGAATAAAGCCCACTGCTATCACAGACTGCACCATTACCTAGCGCAGTTCTAACAATTGGAAACATAATCCCGTCTGACGCAAAGAGATATTCGTCAGGCGAACCTGTCGAAGTCTAAATGGATAGCTTTTTAGGAGAACAAGCTATGATCCCAGAGAACCGCAAGTTTCCACATCGTGCTGCCATATTTACAGCGGCGATGTCCATGAGCGTGTCGGCAGCATGTTTTGCCGCCGCTCCAATCCCGCAGGCTGCCACCCGGCCAACGGCCGCTCAGCTTGAGACCGAAATTCAGGCTTTACAGAATCAAGTAAAGGCCTTGCAAAGCGGTCAGAATCATGTACGGCAATCGGAGGAATCAGCCGCCCAGGTGCGACAAATCGTCAAACGGGTGCTTTCCGACGCCAAAACACGGTCCCATTCCATGGGCAACGCCTTGGAAGCGGGATACAACAACGGCTTTTTTATCCAGAGTGCAAATAAAGAATTCAATCTGACGATCAATGGTTACCTGCAATACCGCTACACTTGGTCGCAGGCTCAGGCTGGCAACAATGTTACGGCCACCGGCAGTCCGATTCCGTCATCTGACACCGGTAATTCCAATGGTTTCGACGCCCGCCGGGCCCGGTTAATTCTTTCCGGCTATGCTTTCAAGAATATTATTTATTCAATCTCGGGTGATTTCGCCAGCGGCAGCGGGCTGGGCAACAGTTTTCAAATCCTGGATACCTGGATTGGTTACGAATTCAATCCGGGACTGATGATTCGCACCGGGTCCATGCTGGTGCCATTTACACACGTTGAATATTACAGCTCCGGCACGGAATTTCCGGAATTTGCCGCCTGTGAAGCGCCATTTGATCCGGTCCGCTCATTGGCCCTGGACGTTTCAGGCAACCTGGACCAGAACAAGCTCTTTTATGACGCCCAGATCAACAACGGATCCAAAGCCAATAACCTCGACGGCAGCAGCAACGTGAGCGCTTCGACCAACCTTGATAACCGCCTGGGTTTTTATGCACGCGTGCAGTATGCGGGCGCCGGTACGAATGCCGATTTCACCGATTCACCCGATGTGTCATGGCACAAGCATCTGGTATGGGCGATCGGTGCCGCCATGGGCTATGAAACCCAGAATTCATCGTCTGGTGTATACCCAGCCCCTCAGAGTTCCCTCGCGCTTGCTGGCTTGGCCACACCCAACAACGGGTATCTCGGCGGAGTTGTAGCCAGCGGATCGCTGTATCGTGCCACCGTGGACGCCCATATGAAGTATCGTGGCTTAGCGTTAAATGGGGCCGTCTTTTATCAGAATTATAATGCGGCCACACCCGGTGCAGGTGGCAGCACCGCTTTGCTGTACAAAACCTATGGCACCGGCAGCGTTTGGCAGTTGGGCGCCTACGGCGAAGCTGGCTATTTCATCGTACCGCACAAATGGGAATTGGCCGCCCGCATTGGCGATCTGACGACTGACGGTCAAGGCAAACAGTCGATGGAATACACGGCTGGCGTAAACTACTACATCTTCGGTGAAAATGCCAAGATACAAGCTGCCTTTACCTACTTGCCCAATGCGGCGTACACCAGCCCGAATATTGGCTCAAACGCCAACACCCAGGACTTTATTTCGCAGGTGCAGTTGCAGGTGAAGTTCTAGGTAGACATGCCTCCGGCTGGCATCGCCGCAAACAAGCTGAAAACTCTCCCCGGGCGGGCCAAAATGGCCCGCCCTCTTTTATTTTGTACGTCATAACACCGGCCGCTCATTATCGGTGTCATCAATTTCCGGAACCAATGAAAAAAGCTGGTGATCGATAGCGATCACCAGCCTTCGTGGGGGAGAAGGAAGGAACTTACGTCTCGCAAGGCCGTGGGAAACCTCGCAAGACACCCTCTACTACGCCGCGCGGGAAAGGAAGGTTCATACAACTTCTAAAATTATCGGTCTGTAACCATGAAGGCCCAGCATCCATGCTTTTGACACGCCCGGACCAGCCGTGAATGTCAGATAACAAAGGCTTGCCAGACTAAACTGGCCCTTTAGGAGTCTGTCCCAGCTTCCAAATTCAGCTTATCAGACGGTACCGGAGTAAAATCCGCCCAATTTTTTCTGAATGAACTCCCACTGCATTCCGATAGATAAGGCGGGAGATGGAGAAACAATTTGGGTTACTCATCGCAGCGACGCCTATCTGCTCGCCGATGACCCTTGGTGAAAAAAATCAGATTACCCTCCGAGACGGACAGCCCATTTGTTTCAAGCCCGATCTGGGAGGTTTTTTGAATGAGAAAGGCGCCTATGCGTTCCAAAATCCAGAAATTGAATCGTGGCTTCACCCTGATTGAACTTCTCGTGGTCATTGCAATCGTGGCTATAATGGTATCGCTGCTGCTGCCCGCTCTGGCCGCCAGCCGCAATCTGGCCCAGCGCGCCAGTTGTGCCGCCCAGTTGCATTCTCTGGGCCAAGCCTTCGCCATCTATGCGGATACGTATAACAACCAATACCCGGTCAATTCAGAATATGGACTTCCGTTTGAGTATATGGTCAACGGCTACAACAATGTCACTCAAAATTGGAACCCGGCAGGATTCAGTCTGTTATACACCTCTGGGACGCTGACGGTTCCACAGATGTTCTACTGCCCGCAATCCGGCTACTACGGCCCAGCCAGTGCGGTCAACGGAACGTATCTGCCAACTTTGGTAGACAAAGGGTATACCATCGATTGGATGAATATTGCCTATAGCTATTGCTACTACTACACGCCCAAGACGCAGAATAACTTGTGGGGTCGAGACACCGACACGCCGCAAATTCAATTCAGCAGCGGCCCAGATGCTTCAAACAACACTATATTGGCGGGTGATACGACCTTGGCTGTCTTCAACTCTTTTGACTGGCCCAGCAGCCCCGCTTCTAACCATATGGATATCGGTAAGACTCCTGCGGGTGGTAACGAGCTTTACAACGATGGCTCGGTACGCTGGCATAACTTCAGCCAAATGCATGTTGGTTATAGCTGGCTCGGCATATTGAATTTTTATCAATGATGACGCTAATCTTTTAACAGTGGCAGGCATGGACACCGGTCGCCAATTCAGCGCGGCCGGTGCTTTTTTCATCCGGGTAAAAACACCATGCACAGTCGATGTTCACCTGCGGGATGAACAACCATCAGCCGAAACCATTCTCATGGCTGATATTCGTGACACGGTGCAGGATAAGTACGCCCCTTGACGGCGTCGCGGTATTGTGCGGCTGCAGTCGCGACATGCGACGGCACGTTACCCATGACGGGTGCAAACCGTGGCGGTTTAGCATTAAATCCAAGCAGGTCGGTCACCACTACGACGTGCCCATGGCAGCTTATACCGGCACCGCAGCCGATCACCGGGCAATCAACCTTTGCCACGACACGCGCTCCCAGTGTGGCTGGAACCGCCTCAAGCAAAATCAGCGAGGCCCCGGCCTTTCGGGCATCCTGGGCTAAAGCGATAATCTCGGCCGCCTCCGACTCGGCTCGACCGTGGACACGATACCCTTTGGGATGCGATACATGCTGTGGCAACAATCCCAGATGGGCGCACACAGGGACGCCGGCCTCCGTCAGGGCTGAAATAATATTTAATTGCTCCGGTAAAATTTCACACTTCACCGCGCTGGCACCAGCATTGATTAAACGGCGTGCATTAACAACGGCGGCGGACGGAGTATCATAACTGCCGTCGGGCATGTCCCCCATCACCATGGCGCGGACGGTGCCACGTCCGACGGCCGCTGTCACTTCGACCATGAAATCCATTGGAACACCGCGGGTGGTAGGTAACCCCAGCAGTGTGGTGGCAACTGAATCACCAACCAGGAGGATATCGATGCCGACCTCGTCGAGCACCCGGGCGGTCAGATAGTCGTAGCAGGTGAGCATGGAGATCGGCTCATCTTGGCGTACCATTTCGCATAGTGATTCCACACTGATGCGCAGTGGGCGGCCCATTTTGCTTTCGTCCGATGGGCGTACCGAAGAAGATTCGTTTGCGTCAGACATCATGATAGAGTCGCAGGCTCCAAGTGGATTACACGGATTCCAGTCCGCCAAATCGGCGCTGCCGTTTTCCGTATGCCTCGATGGCCAAATCCAGATCCGCGGAGCGAAATTCCGGCCAGCAGACATCGGTCACGTAAAGTTCCGCATAGCTGATCTGCCAAAGAAGATAATTGCTGACGCGCATTTCGCCAGCCGTACGAATGAGCAAATCCGGGTCGGGCATGCCAGCGGTATATAAATGCGCCGCGATAGTTTCGGGGCCAATATCCTCCGGGTGCAATCGGCCCGCCTGCACTTCGCCTGCAATCTCACGCACCGCATCGGTGATTTCCGTACGCGCCCCATAATTAACAGCCAGACATAGCGTCATACCCGTATTGTGATCCAGTAACGCCGTAGTTTGGTCAATCTCACGCAGCACTGCGTCCGGCAGGCCGTTCCGCCGTCCGATTTGACGGAAGCGAATGTTATTTTTATTCATTAATTCCCGCTCACTCACCAGGTATTGGGCGTACAGATGCATTAGTTCATTGACTTCCGTCGTCGGGCGGCTCCAATTTTCAATGGAGAAACTGTATAGCGTGAGCTGTTTGAGGTGCAGTCGGGCACAATGCTCAATAATTTCACGGGCCGTTTTGGCACCGGCCCGGTGCCCGAAGGTGCGCTGCTTTCCCTGGCGTTTCGCCCATCGTCCATTGCCGTCCATAATGATGGCGATGTGCTTGGGTGAGACGTTTTCCACCACTGATGCCGTCGTGCTGGGTTGCAAACTGGCGGCAGACGGCGGAATCGTTATGGGCGGGTCCGGACTCATCATCTCCTGATTATACGGCTTTTGCGCCGTACCGGCACAGTTACCCCAACATCAAGGTTTGATCGCGACCGGGACCAACGCTCACCATTTGTACCGGTACACCCACATGTTCTTCAATAAAGCCGATATATGCCCTGGCCTCTTTCGGTAACGCGTCGGCACTGTGAACCAGATTCAATTCATCATGCCAGCCCGGCAAGGTGTGATAAATCGGTTGAACATGTGAGAGTTCAATGGCATCAGCCGGGAATTCATCGGTATTGCCATCGGGTGTGGCGTACTGAACACAAACGTTTATCTCATCAAACGAAGACAGAACGTCCAGCAACATGATGCACAAGCCCGTAGCACCGGTGACTGAGGCCGCATAGCGGACCGCAACCAAATCAAGCCATCCGCACCGACGTGGCCGCCCGGTTGTTGTACCAAATTCCCGGCCGCGTTGGCGAATTTTTTCGCCATTGATGTTTACCTGTTCGGTCGGGAATGGTCCCCCCCCCACGCGTGAACTGTACGCCTTCACCACTCCCAATACCCGGCCAATTGCCTGGGGAGGCACGCCGGTGCCCACACACACACCCGTGCCGCAATTGCTGCTGGTGACAAATGGAAAAGTGCCGTGATCTAAATCGAGTAATGTTGCATTAGCCCCTTCAAAGAGAACCCTTTTTGCACTGGCCATGGCCTGATGCAACAAGGTTGTCGTGTTGCATACCAGAGGTTTGAGTCGCTGGCCAAGCGGAACGTACTCTTCAAAGATCGGTCGCCAATCCATTGGTGCACTTCCAAAAAGGGCTTGAAAGATGGAATTTTTTTCTGGCACGATGTGCGCTAGGCGACTGCGCAGACGCTCGGGATCAATGAGGTCCGCCATCCGAACGGCAAAATGCCGCGAGGCTTTATCCGCATAGCATGGTCCAATGCCGCGGGCGGTGGTACCAATTTTTTTATCACCGAGCTTTTCTTCCGCAAGTCTATCCTGCAGACTGTGATAGGGCATTACCACATGGGCCTGAGATGAAATTTTTAAGTTGTTTTCAAACGTGATACCTCGCTGCTGGAGGCTATCGATTTCGCAGATCAATTGTACGGGATCGATCACAACACCGTTGGCCAGAACTGATATGCATTGCGGGCGGAGAATCGCACTGGGAATAAGATGAAACGCATATTTTTGATCCCCAACCTGCACACTGTGACCGGCATTGCTGCCACCATTCCAGCGGACGGCCAGATCGAAATGTTCGCTGAGAATATCGACGATCTTACCTTTACCCTCATCTCCCCACTGCAAGCCGACCACCGAGGTATGCTGATCACAAAGTTTTGTTATATCCATGCGTGCTGCATTCCTGCCTTACCAGACCTAATACCCGCGCTTGGGCAAGCCATTGAACATAACCTTGGTCTGGTAACAATTCAATGCGGTTCGAAAGCGGCAAAGACATAGCGTGCACGAGCGGTTGCCAACCACCCGCAGATCAGCGGCGGCTACCGGCTCCGACGAGCCGCCCCGCACATACCGATACACATAACGGACCGATATCAATCGCGTTTTGCTTGATTCGTATGCGCGATTCTCGTCAGATATTAAAGTTGACCAATTGCTCCATAGGATGCAACCCATCGTTGGCAGGTTCGCCGTGTCCTATCCCGCCGCTGGCGCCGATGTCAACGTCAGGAATATTTCCGGCTCTGGAGGCAAGCATGCGATCTGCCACGGTGCGGACTTCGATTTCCATCGGGCAATTTTCATTGCCGTAGTCAAGACACTGTTCAAAATATTTCCTCAGGAAAGCCTGTACGCCCCCACTGCGTTCAATCTGCAGCGCGTGCGCCAATTTATGCAAAATAATTTTCGCCTGGTCCGGCGCATGCGTTTTGATCAAAATCGTCCGGCCACAGATAAAAGACTCTGTTCTGGAGGTGAGGATACGCAACTGTTCGGCCAAGTGTTTGAGTTCCGCCGGCGGTTCGGGCAGTCTTTCGACTATCGCAACCCGAATTTTATCGGGCTGGGAGATGCCCATGGCAATGGCGTCGGCTGTTTCATCCTGCGTCAATGGGCGGCTGAAATTCCATAAATCCTTCTCCACCGAAGTGACCCAATGCGATGCCAATGGTACGATGGTGGGCAACATTTTGTGCAATACCGCCGGATTTATCATTTTTATATCCCTCAACTTTTAACCCGCCAGATTTGGATACGTATGGGATATCGGCACGTGATAAGGCAGTTGATGACGCAATTCGAATCAAACGGGCTTATAGGAGCCTGTCTCGGTGAACTGGGACCGAATAGAAAAGGGCCATTAGAATCGCCTATAATGGCGTGCGGAATAGCTCGGATGTTTTGGAGTATGGAATATGTCAACGACCGGCCAAAGTTTGGACAACGTCGAGCAAACGGGCATCATACTGGTGGACCATGGCAGCCGATTGGCAGCCGCCAATGACATGCTCAGCGAGGTGGCGGAGAGATTTCGCCGCCGGTCGGGTTACAAAATTGTTGAGCCCGCACATATGGAGTTAGCTCAGCCGAGCATCCCGCAGGCATTTGAGGCGTGCGTTCGACAAGGTGCAAGGCGGGTCATCGTACACCCCTATTTTCTGTCGCCCGGTCGGCATAGCACTACAGACATCCCGCGGATGGTGTCAGAGGCGGCGGCAGCATACCCGGCGGTAGTCTGTAATGTTACCCAGCCGCTGGGTTTAGATGACGAAATTTCCCGTATTATTCTCAATCGCATCCACGGGTGCGAACGTAATGACTACACTTGTGATCTGTGTGCACCCCGAGGCGGCTGTTTGGTAAAACCCTTGGCAGCGGCCAATGTATCGACTGGTGCGTAGTCATCGGGCTATGAGCTTGAGCGACACGAGGTTAAGACATCCCCTTTAGATTTGCGCACCAATCACTGTTGACGCACAGCAACTTCGATTTTGCGGTAATATAAGCGCCTGAAGGGTATTGTATAAGCGATGAACAGCGGTGCGATGTCCATATTGTCATAGCGAAAACGATGACCGCGTGATTGATTCACGACCGGCGGAGGGAGGCGAAGCCATCCGGCGACGGAGGGCCTGCCAGCAGTGCGGACGCCGATATACCACCTATGAACGTGTGGAGGAAGCCGTCCGCATTACAGTGGTGAAAAAAGACGGAACCCGAGTTCCATACGATCGCAATAAGGTTCTGGATGGCATCCAGCGGGCTTGTTATAAGCGTCCCGTGCCGGCACCAGCCATTTCCAGCATGGTAGACTCGGTGGAGGAGCAGATTCAGCGCCTTTTTGACCGCGAGGTACCAAGTTCAGCCATTGGGGAGTTGGTGATGAAAGCGCTGCGGGCTACGGACGCGATCGCATTTGTGCGCTTTGCATCGGTGTACCGGGAATTTCGTGATCTGGGGGAGCTGGCTCTGGAGGTGCAAAGCGTGATGGAAGATGATAAAAAAGATACAAGGCAGCCGGAACTTTTCCAGCCGTGATCAATAGACGCGCGGCGAAGATTTTGTGGTCAATGACCAATAATGAGGTTATGCTCGGCGGCAATGGAACAGTTGGATCGCCAGATGGGGTGTGCAAGCGGATGAGATCAACAGAGTTAAGACGCTGCGGAAAAATATTGAGCGCCGCGGCTGGATTATTGTGTTTAAGCATTTTGGCTGGTTGTTCACAGGGGCCAAGCTCTTCCAATCCTCCCATTGCTGCCCAGGATCGGGTACCGCTGCCATCGGTTTATCCCGCATTGCGCGGAACGGTGGGTCAGTACGCGGGATTGGGATACACCGGTCCGATTGTGGTACGTGGATGGGGTTTGGTCGCAGGCTTGCCGAATACGGGCAGCGGTCAGATGCCGCCTCCAATCCGCAAGCTGATGCTGAACCGACTCTTAAGGGCGGGCATTGGTTTTTACACCCGTGGCACGGGCGATATAGACCCTAACCAGATATTGAATAGTAAACAGGTGGCAGCCGTCGCCGTTGAGGGAGCAATTCCTCCATTGGCGACACAGGGCACTTCATTCGACGTGTACCTCAAAGCGCTGCCGAATACCGGCACAACCAATCTTGAAAATGGATTGCTGTGGCCGGTTGGTCTCCGGGTGCATATCCGACTGGCGGATCAAAGCGACGTTGTGGCGCGGGCGCGAGGCCCGGTTTTTTGTAATCCGTTCACATCCAAAGGCACACTCAAACCGGCCAATGCCATTGTGCGTAACGGACGGGTCATCGGCGGGGCCATGGTATTACACAGCGTTCCTGCCGTACTGGAGCTGTATACTCCGTCATACCGCATCACTGATTTAATTCAACGGGTGATCAATCAGCATTATGGCAATTATCCGGCGGTGGCCACCGCCGAAAATGACCAGGTGGTCAAAGTGCGGATCCTTCACCGCTATCGCCATTATCCTATGCGGTTTATTCGCCGCATAATGGAGTTATATCTTGCCGGTAATGTGCCAGGATTTAACGCCCATCAGGCACAGGTGATTATCCGATCTCTGCGCGATCCAGCCGCGCCACATGCCGCGTTGGGTGTAGCACTGGAGCAGTTGGGCGAGCCGATTATTCCAATATTAAATAAACACTACAACTCGTCCAATCCGGCCGTCGCCTATTACTGCCTGCAAGCCGGGGCCAGACTTGGCGACAGTGACGCCATCACCGACATAAGTAAAATTGCACTCGATACGACCAGTCCGTTTGAACGCAAAGCCATCTACACGCTGAGCCATTGCCATGACCGCTTTCTGGCGGGTGTCACGTTCCGAAAACTGCTGCGATCAGCATCGCGCAAGGTGCAGATCATGGCATACAAGGCCCTTTTGACAATCCACTCGTCGATTGTCTATTCACAGGAAATAAGCCAGAAATTTATCATGGATATTGTGCCCGGCCATCAGAGGTGCACCATTTATGTCACCACCCATCGAATCCCGCGCATTGCCTTTTTGGGGCGTATACCGTCGCTTGCGCCCGGAGCGCTTTACATCAGCCCGCGCGACGCTTTAACGGTTAATTATCTGCCGGCCAAAACGAAGACGGCGAACGACAAAAAAACCGCCCCGCCGAAAGAACCCGTGACCTTGTATTACCGCAGTCCACTAACCGGCCAGACGGTTTCCATGAAATGTGGAGCTGCACTGCCATCGATTTTGGCGACGCTCGCGGGAGCGCCCAATCCATTTGCGAAACACTTCAATCCACATCAGCCCTTCATCGGGGCATCTTACCAACGCGTGGTGGAGATGCTCTACACGTTGTGCCATTCCGGCCAGGTCGATGCTGACTTTCATATGGAAACCATCTCGGGCAAGAATCGATTGCTGATGGCGACCCTGAATCGGCCACGGCCCAGCCGCAGTACAATGACCCCATCGGCGAAGAAAGGACTGGCAACGCAGCCGTCCTCAACACCGTTTAGCACCCGACTGCCGGGTGAATTGCCCGCCGGAGCACAAAATTCGCCGAGCCACTGAGCCATGCTGGCGGCTGGGAGAAATAAGCGCCCGGAGTCCGTCCCAATAACAGCAGGGCTACGATTATCTGGACAGCGTCCTGCGACAGCGCCCGGCCAATTAGACGTTGGCACGTTGTTTGCGAAGATCGGCCAAGCGTTGGCGGGCGTCGCGAAAATTGAAATCCCACTGGGTGATCCTGCTGTATATTTTTTCTGCTTCCGGTCCTTGGCCGGTCAATTCGTAAGCCCTCGCCAACCAATAGTGCATTTCTTTACTGCGGCTGTCACCGGTAGATGCCGATTCATAACTTTCAATCGCTCGTTGCAGGGTTTCAACGGCTTCCAAGTGCATGCCTTGGTCTAAAAAGGCCCGGCCCAGCAGTTGAAGCGCATCAGCGCGATGTTTGGGACTTGCCTGGGCCTGTTGTAGCACACCAATCGCCTCTTCCGAGCGGTGAGCACGGTAGAGGCGCAGGCCATATTCATAGGCAATATTGGCATCGGAAGGAAAATTTTTCATTCTTTCAGCAAATTCATCAACTTCAAATGCGAGTTTTTGCGCATCGAACTCAACAACTCTTTTTGCGAGATCTTTGTCATCTGGATGGGCTTTTAGTTGGTCATTCAGGTCGCGTAAATCGCGCCGAAACTTGCGAATGCGTACATCCCCTTGCAGCAGCTTGTATCGGTAGGTGCGAGTCTCTTTATGTGCCCGCTCCAACACGTCTATGGCTTCCTGATCGCTTTCGTCAGACTCCACATCCAGCAGGGCCTTGATCAACTTAGCAATGTTTTGGGCGTCGAGTGGATTTTCCTCCCATTCTTCGCGAGCATCCTCCACCATTTTGATCCGAAATTCTTCGGTTTTGTTGAGCGCATCTTTCTGCAATAATTCCTTGGTCTCGTCCTTGTTGGCCAGCGACTCCTTGAAGTCGGGCACTGCTTCGTAGCCACCACGTTTGAGGGTTTCACGCGTACCCAGATCTTTAATGCGCTGATCCAGCGATGGATCGTTGGGGGTTAATGCATAGGCCAACTGGACGGCTTCGCCCGCTTTGGCAAAGTTCTCCATCTGCTCAAAATAGTCTGCCATCTCCAAGAACTGTCTGGGGTTCGGTGTTTTGCCGGTACCGATGCCTTGGAGCACAACGGGACCAAACCACATGACCACTTCCCGATAACCGGCGAGAGCGGCATGTTTCATCATGTTAAGCATGTGGCTGATGTTGCCGGGGTCTTTAGCGAGAAGATATTCCGCATTAAGCATTTGTTCTTTTGGAGACTTACCCGAGAAGTAAGGCTTGGCGCCCAGAAATCCTCCGGCAGGCTTGCCACCACTTACTTTACGGCGTAATGATACATCGCGGAGTGCCTTATGTTCGTCGATGTTTTCCGGTTCCCGCAGGAGACCCTGCACGTACATATCCAAGGCATAGTCGTAATTACCAGTGTCCGCAACGGTTTTGGCGCGGTCAAAAAAAGACTTTCCCTTACCCGGGCCTTCTGTAACAACAGTCTCTTGTGATTTGACCATCTCAATTTCCGAAACGCCTAACAACCGCCAGCCAAAATTATACTGGCCCCGCCGCCGAATATTGCTGCCGCGCCTCGTGAGTATACACGCTCCAACTCACTAAAGACGCCCAAGCCCCACGCCAATTCGCCATCTATTAACAAACTTAACCGACTACGGGTGATAGTCAACTCCGTATGGTCTTAGTCGCAGATAGACGAGTAGCCGGCATCACCAGCTACCCGCGACCCCACGCCATATTCGCCCAGCCATCCGGGATGCCGTCGGAATGCTCGCCCCTCGGACCACTGTCACGAATGGGATGAGTCAAACGACCAGCGGCACGACCGCGCTATTCAAGCCTCTGATCTCGATCTGAACCATGGGTCACCGTACGATGCCTACCGATTCTTAATCAATGTCTGGGTGCGGTTCTCCAACTTTAAGCATCAGAGCGCTGTGCGGCTTAAGTGATGCAGAAAACTGGGCGTGCCGCCCCAAGTCTTTCCGCCGCCATAAATCCCGTACCGTGACTCGACCCATGGGTGGTTTAACGCCCGGCATAACGACCGGCTGTACCATGCTCCACGACGGTATCTTGATTTCCTGATTCATCAAACCTAAGTTATAAATGGACACTGCCACGGTGCCGTCAAACAATGGCCTCGCCCAAACTTCCATCGATCCCTTCCGATAGACACGCTGGGCCTGCTTGCCAAGTTCATCCTGATTGACCGCCAATACCTCGGTGTTGGTCATCAGGTCGGTGGTGAATTTATCTAATATCGTCAGGTCACAACCGAGCAGCAATGGGGCTGCCAGCATGCACCAATGCGTGATGTGGGTAACCTGCTCATTAGGTGTGAGATGCGTAGGATGTGGCGGTCCATCTTCAAATGATCCCACGCCAACCACCAGCATATCAGGATCATTCCACCGCCCCGGCGCCGAAAATGGAAACAGTGGCCCATCGGCCAGGAAGCCGTTGTTCATGACGGCCTCCCACGAATCATTTATGTCGCCACTGATACGGTAACTGTTGCCGTAAACCGGGTATAGCCCACCCCACGTCCAAACGTGTCCCATCCCATACTGGCATAGGCTAAAAAATATATCTCGATCGGAGGACCGCAAAGCCCGCCCCATCTCGCGGTAGGGCTTGATGTACTGCTCCAGATCCGGGTGGGGCGGAACCTTTGCTCCATAGCTGCACCAATCATACTTGAGGTAATCCACGCCCCATTTGGCATAGGTGTCGGCATCCTGCTGAACATGGCCGAAGCTACCGGTATGGCCTCCGCAGGTCGTCGGGCCAGGAGATGAATAAACCCCAAACCGCAGACCCCGCGAATGAATATGGTCTGCCAATTTACTCATGCTGGGGAACTTGCTGGTTGTTCGAATCGTGCCGTCTGCGCGGCGTCCATTCTGCCAACCGTCATCCATATTGACATACATAAACCCCTTCGCAGCCAGGCCGCTGGAAACCATCGCGTCTGCTGCGGCCATGGTGAGTTTTTCAGAATTATCCATCCCATAGGCGTTCCACGAATTCCATCCCATTGCAGGGGTGCGAGCCAGCATATGCTTACCGGCTATGATCTTCAGCGTCCGCTTCGCCGAACCATGCGAATTGACCGCCGTCAGCTTTACTCGGTATTCCCCCGCCTGTTTCACCTGGCCGGAAATAAAACCGCGATCATCCAGCGACAACCCATCCGGCAAACCAACCGCCTTAATTTGCACCGGCTCGACTCCCGTGTGGGGGACGGCAAAAAGAAAATCTTTACCCGGACTGCAACCCACCACACGCGGCCCATGGAATTCCGGATAGTCAGGGTTACCGCTGGCGATATCAGGAATCGAGCGGTCGATCAGATCGTCTGACGCAACGGGTAGCTTTTTCGCGTTGGGCTCCATGTAAATGACCGGTTCGATCCAATCGGCATGGTCATAATTTATGGTCGGACCGGCGGGTTCGACCACCAACGTCATATTTTTAGCACCTCGAAGATCAGCGGTGAGTTTGTGGGCGGCGGTGTTACCTTTCATCACCGGAGATTCGGCGACTTTTTTGCCATCAACATAGACGGAAAAACGCACGGCACCGGTTTGTGAGGCCTCATTGATACCGCAAAGTGATGAAAAACGCCGGGCACCGCCAAAAAGCTTAATCTGGAAGTAACTGGCCGCATGGGTGCCAATTCCGCGGCGGTAGGTAACCCCGGCGACCCGCAAAGGATGCCCGCCGACGCTTTCATTCTTGTGTGGAGAACCCCATCCTTGCGTGATGAATGAAATTTGCAGGTCCTCCAAATGGACGACAGCCGCACGGCGCGGCGCCGCCGTAGCCGAATTCGCAGCCGCCGCAGCGCTGGCGATCGATGCCCCCAGCGCCAGATGCATAACGTCTCGCCTCGTCAAGGGATGAGATGGTTTTCTCGCCATGGTGACCTGTCTCCTTAAAAGGTTGTGCGAAATACGTAAATTTTCAATACCTCTCATCTTCCCTTACAATTGTACCGCATGCGAGAATAGCTCACGTCGAGAGATATTGTCAAATGACGTAGATCGACAATATCAGGCGGTCCGTTTTCAATGCCACGTTTGGTGATCGCGCCACCCCATTCGCCTGACACCATTCTAAGGGGATGTCGTTAGTTTGGGATGGTCCGCCGATGCCTGTCGAAGGAGATGAGCGATAAGCCCCGAATGCCCTGGTTCGGCGACAAATTCCAAACCTCCATCGTTTTGTAAATAAATGGTGTAAAGGATTCCGGGGCGGACGGGCTTGGCTACATACTGGCGCTGCACCACTTGGAGGCCAAGCGTTTTGGCGGCATGCCGCGATCGTATTAGCTTTTTGATCCTGTCCCAAAGCATAAGGGCAAACGGGTTGGGGGCACCTTGGCGTGGTTCAAGCACGCGCGGGACACCATCCTGGCTCAGCAGCGAAACGCCGTGGTCGGGAGCTTCTGTTTTGGAAAAGATATTGGTGAAGAACCCAATCGATTTGCCGCGCAGCACATCGCCGTCCTCTACAAATGAGTCAGCAAATTTAAGTACGTAACCTCCGATGTACGGTTCATCCCCGGGGATGATAATTTTTTTCAACGGCAGCGGAATCGGCTGCCCACTTTTAGAAAAGGTAAATTCACGCCATAAAATAGTGGTTTGCCCCACTCGACCGCGTCCGTTGACGGTCTGCCCATCCACCACCAGTTGGGCCTCGCGGGTTCGACCGGTAAGGCGCTTGATGACCGCTTTTAGTTCAGATTGTTCCTTTTTCAATGCGGCAATCTGCGCATCACGTGAGAAATAACGCTGGCTGAAATTGACGGCCAACGTGACAAATGTCGCTAGCACCACGATCCAGAAAATTCCGCGCCCCAATTTCATCAAACCACCTTATGCCCATGGCCGCTGAATAACTAACGAATCAGTGGTGCCGTTAATGCTTTAAGTCGATCGTGCCAGAGACGGGTCATTTTGACGAAGGTCGTAGGTACCCATTGAGAGCCGTCGCCTGCAATGTATTTCAACAGGCGACCATGACTGGTAACCCACATTTTTGATTCGTACGGGTCCATAAGATCAGTCACCAGAAATGCGCGTTCCATCCGGCCGCCGACCGGTACGGTGGCATGCGATTGCACCGATAATATGCGTAAGGCAGGTCGCTGCCCTCTGCGATTGTACGACACCATCGCAAGCGGCTTACATTTACGCAGGTTCACCAGATGTGGCCAGAATAGTTTGAGAATCGGCGGCATAAATGCGGGCATCGCAGGCCGAAGGACAAAACGCACAGGCCGATTGGGCACTCCGGCCACAATGTGACTGATAGTCCGTACCACATGCACGTGCGTGCGGTAGATGTACCCGTCGGTTGGGTTACCGTGTGAATCAAGAATGGGAAAATAACCTGTGGTACTCTGCCCCACTTCCGTCACCCAGTGAGTATCGTAATTGGGATAAAGGGGGTGCAGTTTGACGAGGTGAGGCTTGCGCGTTTTGGGGTTGACGACAATGCGTTGCGCGTGAAGCTCGGCCACGATCGGATTGTTAAACGGGAGCATGGTCTCGACCGAATCCGTCCACAGTGAAACGTGGGTGGGTGGGCTTTGGGCTCCGGGCTGGTGCGTAAACGCCCAAAAATATGTTTCCTTGTGAAAAATGTCGGTACCATTTTTCAGAAATACCCGACTGTTGACTGAGCAGAATACGCCATAAAGTCCATCACGTTTACCGCGATAATTTTGGATGGCAACATAACCAAGCGGGTGGCCGTAGGCTTTAATTTGAAACAGGCGCGTGCCGAGATGAATCTTCTTGAGCAATTTTCCGGCGGATATGGTTTTGAGCCACAGTTTGGCCCGATGGACGGCCGCCAGACGTAATTTGGCCTCCTCCCGGATGTGAATGAATCGGAACGATTTAAGGACACGTGCGAACATGGTTTTTGCGCCGGTCTGCAAATCGCCGGGGCTGAAGAATGTGATTAGGAATATTTCCTTCGGGTTTTTTTCGATGAGCGCCTGTTGTCTCAAGATGGACACCGGATGTTTGTTGGAAACGGCCTGAAATCGGATGGTAAAGAGCACCGCTTTGTGACCGGAAATGACAGCGGGCTTCCGCACCAGAACCCGGACTTTTTTGTACGTCTGACGGTCGGCAGCCAGCGACTCTTTAACGATCTGTTTCAACTTGACCGGACTGGCAAAAAAGCTCTGGTGCACGATAAGCCCCCATCGCAATGGGGCGTAGGTGAAGCTGACAATATCGTTACCTTTGCGTGCGTAAACAACAGAATCGCGCGGTGAGCGAAGAATAAATCCATCGGCGTCATCGCGCCAGGCAGGTGCCAGTTTGGTATCCAATCCCGCACAACGCGCTACCGGCGAAAAACAGAATGGCCCTGCGAGTATAAAAAGAATCAGACCGAACAATAATTTATTTTTACTAAGACATTGGGAGGGACTGCGGTAGGTGGGATGGCTTTGTTTTAACACGCCTGGTATATCTCCGTGCTGAACATGGCGGGGCGATCCGAGTCGCTGCCAATAACTCTTGGGTTTTATCTTTTACGCTATGGGTTCTGGTGCGCCAAGCGAGCGGCAACGCTCAAAAATATCTCCTTGTCGTAAACCGACAGGCTATGCCCATATCCGAACACTACCACATGAAACCGTCCCCCACCGATAGATCGCGCCATAAGGAAGCGGATGCCATCAATCGGCGGCTTACCCGGTGCTGCGGCTGGAGTATGGGTCGCGACGCGATGACTTCGCCATATCAGCAGCGGTATACCCATAAAGCTCTCAATGGCTGGCTTGGGTGTTGCCCATCCATGAGAATGGGGGAAGAGTTGGCGGATAAACGGGCTGGCGTGGACCGTGGTGGAACCAGAACCGACGATCGACTCTCTCGTCGCGTTGAAGAAAGCCAGCATAATGTGATGGTGCCCTGGTTGATGCCATATATAAGTGGCAGCATCCGACGGGAGGGCATTTGCAACGGGCAACCGAGTTGCCATCGCCCCGCTCGGCAGCAGAGTCTTATACCACGGCCCGCGCAGCGCACGCCGGTAAGCCATGGATCCTCTGGCGGCAAGTAAAGCGACCCCCAGCAATATAAGCATCAGTATGGCCAGTGCCTGGTTTCGGAAGGTCGGATTGGCTACATCAAAATAACGGGCCACAGTCAGGCTTCCTGCGAATAATGGGCCAATTTAGATACATCATCGCGATAGTAATCCGGATGATAACGACGCATCTCGTCATGCAGCAGGTTGAGAATATGATGTGCATGCTCAAGCTTTAGCGTTTTGTTGGCAACTTTTTCCGCCTGCTTTACCGTGATTTGGCGAATGAGTTGTTTGATTTCCGGGATATTGTTGGGCGTGATGGAGAGCGTGCGCAACCCTAAGCCCACCAACAGCATAGTGTAGTCCGGATCGCCCCCCATTTCGCCACAGAGCGATACATTTTTCGCTTCTGCTTTTCCAGCCCGCTGTACCCGCCGAATTAAGCGGATCACAGCCGGATGGGCGCCCGTAAAGAGCGAAGCCACGTGCTGATTGCCACGATCCACCGCCAAGGTGTATTGAATGAGGTCGTTGGACCCGATGGATACAAAATCAGAATCCCGTATATAGGGTTTGGGCATCAGGGCAGTGGATGGAACCTCAATCATCATGCCGACGCGAATGTAACGGTTGTAGGCAATCCCCTCTTCATCCAAATCTTCCATGGTGTCCTTAAGCACCATCTTGGCTTGGCGCAATTCCATCATATTGCAGATCATGGGAAACATAATCCGAACATCTCCATGCACACTGGCGCGGAGAATGGCACGCAACTGAACCTTGAACATGTCCTGATTTGCAAGGCAAAGGCGAATCGAGCGACGCCCGAGAAAAGGATTCGATTCCGCCGGCAAATCCAAATGAGGGGTAGATTTATCGGCGCCCAAATCCAGTGTGCGGATAACCACGGGTTTACCTGCCAAACGCCGCACTACTTCCGTGTACGCGGCGTAGTGATCGTCCTCAGTGGGGGATTTTTCATGCCCCAGATAAAGAAATTCCGTTCGATAAAGCCCAATACCCAGGGCACCTTTCTGCAGCGCCTGGTCCACCTCGTGTGGAAATTCAATATTGGCCATCAGTGTGATATCGGCACCGTCCTTGGTGCGAGCTGGTTGATCACGCAATTGCTCCAGTTCGCTGGCATGCCGCATCTGGCGTTCTGCGAGAATGCGAGCTTCATCAATGGTCAGCGGATCGGGATCAACGGTCACCTTACCTTCGTGACCATTGATTATGATGATGTCGCCGGTACGCACTTCATGGACGATGCCATCGACACCTACAACGGCGGGAATGCCGAGCGAACTCGCGATGATCGCCGTGTGGCTGGTCTTGCCGCCGGATTCAATGGCGATACCGCGAACCATGGTTTTGTCGAGGGATGCGGTTTGCGATGGGGTCAGATCGCTGGCGATCAGAATAACCGGCTCTGTGAGTTCTCCAATCCGCAATCGCTCAGCCCCGGTCAATTTTGACAGCAGCCGCCGCTCAATGTCGTAAATATCCTTCACGCGGTCCCGAAAGTACGCGTCGGAATGGTCGGTGAATATTTTGGCATAATCCCGTAAGGCGCGGTAAACCGCGTACTCTGCGGAGTAATTTTGGCTGTTAATCAAATTGATGAAGGTGCGGATGAGCTCCGGGTCATTGAGCAGGCCGAGATGAAAGTCAAAAATCGCCCCGGTCTCTTTGCCCAAGTGGCGTGAAGTTTGGTCCCGAAGTTCTCGGACTTCCTCACTGCTTGCGGCGATAGCGACTTGAAGCTTTTGCTTTTCAGCTTCGACAGCAGTGCCGGCAACGGTATGAGAACCGATCTTCAGTTGGTCATCGGAAATGACGAGCGCCTTGGCAACCGCTACGCCACTTGAGACCCCTATACCCTGAAGAACGTCCATGAAGGCCTCATTCCAAAAAGAGAGTCAGGACACCGCAAGAGTCTAACGACATCGGCGCCTGATCGATTGCATCCGACCGATTGCTCAAACTGGCCGGAAGTATATCTGCTATCATCGTTTGAATCCAGCGAAACGCTGCAGGCGAGGGTCTAAATCACCATGGGGATGACGACGGGGCTATGGGCCGTCCCGTATGCGCCGCAAAGCCATCTGTGCGATGTCACAGCGGAACAAATGTGCATGAAAAATAAAGCGCCGCACCGGCACGGAGGCCCGCAACCGCACCACGACGGCACCACGATCTGGACGGTCTCCCAAGCGCTTCGCAACCCGGCTGGACAACCTGAACAAACCACGTTAGCCAAGAGCCTGTCCAAGCCATAGCAGGGCTGCGATGTGCCGGAAACGCCTCGGATGAAAGGCGTCCGCAAAACCCTTTAACGCCGTAGAATTTCCCCATCCAATACCAATCGGAGTTTTTCAAGGGCGCGATTTTGAATCTGGCGGACGCGCTCCTTCGTAACACCGATCACTTGGCCGACCTCTTCGAGGGTAAGAGATTCAGTATTCATGGGCCTATTGACCGCAAAGCGAGCTTCAATGACTCGCTGCTCGACGTCGGTCAAATCCGCCCGATTACTGGAGATAATGCGATGCAACTCCTCAATCGCATCTTTGGCAACGGCTTGGCGGCGAAGTTCCATCTCGTTGGATCTTTCCATGGATGGATCAAATTCCGCCGGGAATAGGTTGTTGTAGCGATTTGATTTCACCGCGACGCGGCTAAAGGCCTTGAGGATCGCCCGGCAAGCGTAGGTACTGAATTTAAAGCCGCGTGCCGCATCAAATTTTTCAACGGCCCGCAACAAGGCCATGTTTCCCTCGGAAACAAGCTCGCTGAAATCGACGTCCGACATGCGGGTGCGCTTGGCCATGGCTAAAACCAACGCCAAGTTGGCATTCGTGAGAATTTCGCGCGTTGCACGGCTGCGACGATGCCAAAGAACCACTTCACTGGCGACCTTGCGCCCCGGTGCCGCTTTGAGGCGTGCAACTGCCTGTTTGGTACGCATGCGAGCGTAATTGTAACGGAGAAACAAATGCTGCTCTTCTTTAGTGCTCAAAAGTGCCGAAGACGGCGCGGACGACCCATTGAGATCATCATCCAGCATGGGGTGATACCACGAGGTGCTCGCCGCCGTGATGTCCATTCCTTCGTCATAAAGTGTTGCCTCGGCAGAGCGCTTCTTGAACAACGGGTTATCCATATAGTCGATAGGAAGTGATATGGCCTCCAGGGCGACTTTCAATGAATCACCCTTCAGGTGCGAGAGAGCACGACGAAGTTTAGAGGGCAATTCTCGCAAGGTTAAAATGACGGGCGGGGGCGTTGCAACTGGCATACGATACTCCTTCCAGTTTACTGTGCGGCCGTTAACTAATAACGCCGCATCAACTCAATATACGGAGCAAATTCGGGACCCGATTGGCCAAAATGCAAACTTTTCCCCATCGCATAGCCATAACTATTTTATAATCATATGGTTGCAATTAAAATGCTTATTTGAAATTTAAATTTGACTAACTGGACACATGCGAACTTTGCCGCGTGCTTAACGCCAAGTTGTCAGCCATCAAAGCCTCACAATCTGCCACGACGCCACGATCGCAGCAGGAATGCCGCAGGGTGAATGCATACTCGGCACAGTTGGCGAAACGATGCAAAACATTCTGACGCATGCGAGCCACGAGTTATCCGCGTGATGAACCGGCGTTTTCACGTCCGCATCATGCGCCAAACCACGGGCAACGGCCAGTGCCCTGTCACGTCTACAAATTAGGATTGATTGGCCTGACGCTGAACCAGTACACCTTCCGAAACCCTTGACGGCGGCACCTCATTGGAGGAGTATAGTTGGCGGGATTGGAAGTTTTTAATAGCGTGGTTGAGGTGTTATGGGTTTTTCCCCCGCACGACTTGTTCCCAATACTAAATGCATGACCGAGCCGCCAGTTACCGGGAGAACAGATTCTTGAACAGTCGTTTATTTGTGCAGAGGAGTATTAACCCTATGGTTCACCGCGTATTAATATGTTTGATCGCCGTGCTGGCAGGCGCGGCCATGACCTGTCACACAGCACTTGCCAAAGCGTTACCCACCTCAAAACCAAAGCCGATGATCGGCCGCTATCCGTTGACATGGGCGTCGCTGCCGCATAAGAATGTGCCCAAGGGTCAGGTATTTTCATTTAAATTAAAAGCTAATACCATATTTCCTGATACGCGGCGGATCATCACCGTATATGTCCCTGCGGAATATAAGGCTCGAAAACCTGCCGCCGTCATGGTCTCGCTGGATGGCTGGGGGCCGTCTACCGTTTGTGATAACCTGATTTATAAAAAGCAGATGCCTGTGGTCATCGGCATAGGCGTTTCCGCCGGCGTCGCGCCGCCCGTCGGCGTTAAAATTACCACTGCCCAGTACAGCCAAATGGTGGTGTGGGGGCCCATTCCGACGACCAATGGTGTACCTGTCGACCCGCGCTGGAATCGCAGTTTTGAATTTGACGGCGTCAGTGATCGTTTGGCACGGTTTCTCATGCAAGTGGTACTGCCCGCCGTGGAAAAACACCGCACACCAAGCGGTCTTCCCATTATTCTGACCCGCAATCCCAACGAGCGTGCCATCATGGGTGGAAGCTCAGGTGGCATTGGGGCGTTCACTGCTGCATGGATGGATCCTGACGCCTTCCGCAGGGTAAATACCGCGGTCGGCACTTTTGTCGATATGCGGGGTGGAAATTGGTATCCGCCGATCATTCGCAAAATGGATCCCAAGCCGCTACGGGTTTTTATGCAGTCTGGCTCACACGATGACTGGCCGGCCGGGCCGGAAATGGGTTCATGGCCATTGGGCAACCTTGCCTTGGAGCATGCGCTGAAATTTGCCGGATACGCCGTCGAGCATGCATGGGGTACCGGTGGCCATAATGGCAATCAGGAAACGTCCGTGCTCCCTCATGCGTTGCGGTGGTTATGGAAGGACTGGAAGCACCCAATTAAAACCGGCTGGTCCCACAACCCTGTGCTCCAAGCCATGTTGATTCCCGGGCAACACTGGCATTTGGTCACAAAGCGTTCGTTTTCTCCAGGGTATATGGCAGCGAACCAAAAAGGACAGGTATTTTTTCAGGATACCGTGAATGGGAACATTTATCGCCTTGCGCACCACGGCGATCCTCGGCTCTTTGTACATGCCAGTCCAGGGCTTAACGGCATGGCCTTTGGCCCCAACGGACGGCTGTACGTGGCAGACTCGGCAACCCATCAGATTGTGGCATATGCCGAGAACGGAAGCTCCACCGTTGTAGCCAATGGCATCCGAGGTGCACAGTTGGTGGTGACGCATCGGCGGGTTGTCTATGTGGCGGGTAACACCAGTCGATTACGGCACACCGGAATCATATGGCGGATTAACCCCGGCAAGAAACCCGTCGTTGTAGCGCATGGATTAAGATCCCTCAGCGGCATTATTTTGCGTCCCGATGATGGCTGGCTCTGCGCAGCTCAGGCGTACAATCACATGGGATACAGCTTCCAAGTTCGCTCCCAAGGCAACCTGAAATACCGCGAACCATACTATTGGTTTGAACAGGCGCCATGGGCAGAGAACAGTGGCACACACCAATTGACGGTGGATCGCAATGGCTGGATTTATGCGGCCACCGTTTTGGGGGTACAAGTGCTGGACCACAGCGGTCGAGTCTCGGCGATTCTATCCGTACCGAGCGGCCGACCGGTGCTGGGCGTTTGCTTCGGAGGAACACATTTTCGATATCTCTTCGCAACCAATGGGAAACACATCTATGAGCGGCGGTTAAAGGCGCAGGGCATGCCTTCATGGCACAGACCGATCAGCCTGCCAGTGGGACTTGGAGAATCGTAATTAACTGCAATATTGCCTGAAACGGTCCCAGCGCCGTGGTGATCGTACCTCAGACTATGTCCCCCTTAAGAAAGGAAAACAACGTCATGTCTGACACACAAGAGCACCGAGACAACAGTGACATTTCGCGTCGAGGATTTCTCAAGGTCTTGACCGCCGCATCCGCGGCTTTGGCCATCACCCCAGCACCCAGCGCAACCGAGTTGGCGTATGCCGAGGAAATTGGCGTTCCTCTACGGGGACCGGATGGAAGAATTATTGTGTTTCATCCGCCCATGGCATCCGGCATCCCGCTGGGTGGAATGGGTGCCGGCACGTTTGAGATACGCGCCGATGGCGGCATGTACCAATGGCAGATTTTTAATAATTGGGCACAGCGCTTGGTTTTACCAGATACCTTTTTTGCGGTCCGGGCGAAGGAAGAGGGAAAGTCCGCCGTAACCCGTCGCCTGGAAACCATTCGCCATACGTCCAATCCCGGCAAGCCGGTCAAAAATATTACCTACGAAGGTCGTGCGCCGATTGCCCGCCTGCGATACGAAGAACCGGCCCTGCCTGTCGATGTATCACTTACGGCCTGGTCAGCCCTGATACCGCATCAGCCACGCGATTCTGGCCTTCCAGCCGCCGTTTTTACCTTTGATGTCACCAACCGCTCCACCGCCAGGGTACAAACGACGCTGCTGGGCACCTTGCGCAATGGCGTGGCATTGAGCAACGGCTGGACTGGCACGGAAAACCGTCTGGAACGAGATGCCGCCATGACAGCCATTCACATGCAAGGGCGTATCGATTCGCGGCCATCGGTTATGAGCAAACCCGTGCGTGTGCTGGTGCTGCTGGAATCCATGCCGAACCGCGTGCAGGAGGTTTTAAAAAATACGACCAATCTTTCACTTGATACGAGTATCAACGTCAACAAGGCCCCCGTGACGCTTCCATATTCAACAGGCGATGATCTGGCAAAACACTTTGACGTAATCTGGCTGGGTGAAATTCCGCACGCCAGCGCCACACTTGGCCACGCCAACATGGCCTTGATCCGTGACGCCGTGCATAAGGGCGTTGGCCTTTTTGTCAGCGGCGGCTGGGACGCATTCTACGGAGAAAGCGCCACACGCTGGGCTCATCTGAACGGTACACCCATTGAACAGGCCTTGCCAGTCAAGTTCCCCGATTCAGTGGATGCTGTCAACCAGCAAACCAGCATCCATGTCGCTGAAAAGGCAGATTTTGTCCTAGGTATGCCGCAACTCCAAATGATCGAGGGATACAGCCGTATCGCCTCGCTGAGGCCCGATGCGAAAGTCTTGCTTAAAGCTGATGACGGCACGCCATTATTAATTACAGGCCGTTATGGTCAGGGTCGAACCATCGTGTGGGCCTGCTCCATCGCCGGTGGATGGCCGCCAATGCACTGGACGCAAGCTCCGCTGTTTTACGCCAGTTTACTGGCGCATCTTGCCCACGCCGATTTTTCACCCGGGTACGGCGTGGATTCTTTTGACGGCTCCAGCGGCGATATGACCCTTGCCGCCCTTTCCACCGATGCGCTGGCCGCCACCCAATGGCGGAATAGCAATGCATTTTGGTCGGAATTCGAGAACCATGGAAAGCTACAGGATCAGGAAGTACCGCCCGAAGACGCACGCAATACCGCCTTGGCCTTCGCATTTGATTTGGCCCCGGGTGAAACCCAAAAGGCAACATTTTTGCTGACTTGGTATTTTCCTAATCAATACGATTATTCACACAATGCCAACTTCCTTGGGCACATCTATAACCGTTGGTTCCCTAATTCCATGGAAGTTGCCCGGGAAATGGCACATCGCCACACGGAGTTGTTCCGCCGAACGGCAGCATTCCAAAACGCGCTTTATGCCGGCAGCATGCCACCCAAAGTAAAAGATGCCATCAACGCCCAGCTTACCACGCTCACTAAAGAAAGCTGGTGGGTCAAAGACGGGACGTTTGCCGTGTGGGAAGGCATGGGCTGCTGCGGATTGCAGACGCTTGATGTGGCCTTTTACGGCTCCAGCACCATTTCGCTCCTCTTCCCGCACCAGCAGAAAACGTCTATGCGGCTTAGCGCCCGCCACCAGAAACCCGATGGCGAGATGCCCCATTTTTTCCCCGGCACATTTGAACACCCAGATTCCTGGTTCAAAATCGATCTTATGCCTGCATTCGCGCTGATGGTGTACCGCGACTACATCTGGTCTGGCGACCACGGCTACCTGCGCGAAATGTGGCCCGTCATTACCAAGGCCATGGCGTACGACCAGAGAACCGACAAAAACAAAGATTTTCTCCCGGATGATCACGGAGCGGACAATACATTTGACGGCTGGCCCATGAACGGTACCACCGCCTACGTGTCCAGCATTTTTCTGGCCGGATTGGCTGCGGGCATACGCATGGCACGGGTGCTGGGTGATACCCAGACAGAAGCCAATTACACCTTGTGGCTGGAAAAAGGGAAGAAAAGTTTTGAATCTCAGCTATGGAATGGCCACTACTACCAGATGGCGCGGGATATAGGAAATGGAACAGAAAACACCGGCATTCTCCTGGCCGGTACCGTCGGACAATGGTTCGCCGATGTTTGTGATCTTGGAGAAATTCTGCCGCGCGATCATGTCTTGGCGCATAACTTGGCGGCCTTTCATTACTGCCGCAAAAAAACGTGCCCCGGTATGCCGTATGTGAATCCCACTGATGGCATCGCGTACATCAATGGAGACTGGCCGTACGGCGGTACCCCACAGGGTGAGGGCCAATGGAGCGGGCCGTGGACCGGCATCGAGTACATGTTTGCATCCTCGCTGGCGTATCTGAACCAAACGGAGCTTTCCGCCACCGTGACAACGGACGTATACAACCGATACGTCCATCGTCGGGCACCATGGGATCATATTGAATGTGGCGAGCATTATTTTCGCCCACTGAGTGTGTGGACGGTGTTGCTTGGTCTCCAAGGGTTCCGCTGGGACGCCATACGCCGATCGCTGGGCTTCACGCCGCGTATATCCGAAACCAATCACAGGTCGCTGTTTTGCACCGCCGCCGGTTGGGGTGAATATTACGCCCAGACCGTTGCCGGGCGACGCGTTCACCGTGTGGTACACCAGGCGGGACGATTGGCCTTGTCTGAATTTACCATCGGGCTAACGCCCGTCGAAGGTACGCCGCCGCTGACGGATTTGAAGGTTGCAGTAGACAATCAGCCGCTGGATGTGGCAAGTACGGTGACCGATAATCGTGCCGTGATTACTTTTAAGCGGCCGCTGCGGATGCGAGAATCGTCGAGTTTGGATGTCTCTTGGAAATTGTGAGTGACAGATCATATGGCGTCACAAAACATACTTGGGAGTCTGTCCACGTCATAACAGGGCGGTGAAGATATTGACGGCGAGGTATTGACGCATCTGGCCCATGATGGGGATATCCCGTAAATAGGCATAATCCTTGTGCGCCATGGGGTATCCCCGTGGATGCTCCCTCGGGTTTGTACCGCCGTGCTTGCCAACCACGATTCATCGCGGCGGCCAGCAAAAGTTTGCCAGACATGGCCGATGGCCTTGAAACCTCATCACGAAGTCGCCTTTTATGAAAATTCATTTGCCTTTCTTCTAAGTTGGCGTAAACTTCACGCATAGTTGTATTCGTCGTGAGATTAACTGGCCGAAAGGCCGTGCACGGTTTCGGATTACGGCACTCTCATTGAACATGCAGAAACAAAACCGAATGAGGTCAACCACCCCCACCAAGCCGATTGGATCGAGATTGACATCGGCGAGGTTGCCCCTTCCCCCGCCAAACATGCATATTCCATCACGGGTGCTGTTGTCCTTGCCTTGGTATGCGCCCAACATTCATCACGGCATCGCACGCTATGCGGAACAGGCCGGATGGAATCTCGACCTGAGTTGGGTCCACGATGCGCTTCTGCCCGCCAAATGGGACGGCGATGGCATCATCTGCATCGCCGGCGTCAATGCTGCCATTGACCGCAAGGTTCTGCGTTACCACAAACCCATTGTGAACATCGGCAACCATGAGCAGTTCCCCGCTCCAAGAGTGGCAGCCGATATGGAAAAGGTTGTAAAATTAGCCATTGAACATTTTACCCAACGCGGATTCAAGCATCTGGCTTATTACATACGCCTTGGCACAAGACCGGAACTGGCCAAACTTAAAATATTCGAGACCGGTGCGGCGGCGACGGGAGCCACCTTCCACCCGATCAACTGTTCGGCCACACCGGATCGTGATCGTCTGCGGCAACTGAGCCGTCAAATTGGCAAATTGCCCAAACCACTGGCAGCTACTGCGCAAATGGATGAATTCGCGGTTGAATTGATCCATGCCAGCCGTTCCGCCGGGTTGCGTGTGCCGGAAGATGTAGCGGTTCTGGGCTGCAACGATGACCGGCTGATCTGCCCCTTTGCGACAGTTCCGTTGTCCAGTGTTGACAATAATCAGGAAGGAATCGGCTATAAGGCGGCGGAGTTACTCGACCGTCTCATGCATAGCGAACCTCCACCGGCTCAGGCCGTACTGGTTGCACCATGCGGCGTTACCACCCGACAGTCCACCGACATTCTGGCCGTCAGCAATGAAAATGTTCTGGCCGCGCTGGCGATAATTAAAAAACATTATGTCGATACGCTTTCCGCCAAGCGGGTGGCAGCGGAAATACACATTTCTGAAAGACAATTATTTGAATCCTTCAAGCGTCATCTGGGCCACAGTGTCAAGCATGAAATACTGCAGCGGCGGATAGAACGGGCCAGTTACTTACTTACGCAGTCCGGGCGGAAGATGCAGAATATCGCATGGGAATCAGGCTTTTCAACGCTAAGCCAGATGGTGAAGGTATTCCGCCGTGTTAAGAGCACCACACCCGGGGCATACCGTCGTGAATTTGGACGGACTTTCAGATAGTGAAATCGTCGGAGACAACTTTTCGCTTCGCGGCGCCGAGGGTGGCTGTTTCCTCAGCACAAGGCCATTTGCCATGCGTACCACATTGCCTGGAAACGCCCCATTCCAATCCATGAGAACGTGAATTCGGAATAATGGGCCAATCAATTCGGGCATTGCCGACAAATCTTCCCCGGCAGTTGGGTAGACGCCACTTGCGAACGCGCCAGTTCAAGCCCGGCAGCTAAACAAACCACACACGGGAATGCAGCTACCTGGTCCAATAAAATTTACCAACGCCTTATTCCCAAATGATATAAAAAAAAGGATCCGATGATATCGACATCATCGGACCCTGATACTTACCAACTAATTTATCCTGTTACGCATTGGCGGTTTCACCGGCTACGGGCTCTAACCCGATTGGCGTTTCTCCTGGCAGGGTGGGAACTGCGATATTGGGTTCGATTTCGGCAACAGGGGTGCCAATGTGGGCGATTTTCAATTGCTGATAAGGACGGAACCCGGTACCCGCCGGAATGAGGTGCCCCAAGATCACGTTTTCCTTTAAACCTTGCAGTGTATCTTCCCGGCTCGCAAGTGCCGCCTCAGTCAGCACCTTGGTGGTTTCCTGGAAACTAGCGGCCGACACAAACGATTCACTCTGCAAACTGGCCTTGGTGATACCCAAGAGCAGGGTCTTGGCTTTGGCCGGCTTAGCACGCCGCGTCTTGGGCGGCGTACCCCCCTTGGATTCGATTTCAGCGGCGACTTCCTTGGCCTGTTCGCGCGTCAACAGCTTGCCGATCGGCAGGCCACTGTCACCCGGCTCATCGATGCGAAGCATCTTGGCCGTTTCTTCATTAAGTGTCTGGAAGCGAAAGCGATCGACCACTTCGGTCGGCAGACACGCCGTGTCGCCAGGATCTTCAATCCGCACCTTCCGCACCATCTGAGCGATGATGATCTCAATATGCTTGTCAGCAATACGCTGATTTTGCGTACGATAGACATTTTGAATTTCCGAAAGCAGGTATTCCTGCAGTGCGTCCTCACCTTTGATCCGCAGAATATCCTGCGGCACAAGCGGCCCGTCAATAAGCGGATCGCCCGCTTCAACGGTATCTCCGGCGTGTACGCGCAACTGGCGATCCTGCGATACGTGGTGTTCGTGAGCGACATCGCCAGGCCCTTTAATAGTAATCGTCATTTTGCCGCGACGTTTGTCGGATCGCAGCTCAATGACACCTGAAATTTCCGCCATGATGGCTGTATCCTTGGGCTTGCGGGCCTCAAGAATTTCAGTGACGCGCGGCAGACCTGAGGTAATGTCAGACGTACCCTTGATTTCCCGAGGTTGGCGGGCAAGCAACGTGCCAGGCAAAACCATCTGACCGGGTTCCACATCGATACGTGTCTTGGCCGGTACATAATGGAAATCCAATGTTTTGCCGTCCGCCGGATCAACAATATTAATACGGGGATGACGTTCGCCCCGGTGTTCGACGACCACGAGACGCCGGGTACCGCCCTTGCCTTCGCTTTCGGCCCGGACCGTTTCGCCTTCTTCGATGTCATCGAACTTCACCATACCGGCTTTTTCAGCCAAGATGGGCGTGCGATGCTGATCCCAGGCGCAAAGTTGCTGGCCGGCCCGCACCGTGTCGCCGTTCTTGACATGCACATAAGCACCGTACGGTACGCGATGTTTTTCAAGTTCGCGTCCTTTGGCGTCCTTAATGACCACATCGCCATTTTTCTTGAGGACGACCGTGTGCCGAACGCCTTCACTGTCGGTGACATCAACGGCGTTAAGATCACCAAGATGCACAACACCGGCCACCGAGGCGCGCAATTCGTTTTTCTCGAGGATACGGGTTGCCGATCCACCGGTATGGAATGTACGCATGGTAAGCTGCGTACCAGGCTCGCCGATGGACTGGGCGGCAATGATTCCCACAGCAAGGCCCTCTTCAACAAGGGTATTGCTGGAATGGTCAATTCCATAACAGCGGGCGCAAATGCCGCTCGGACTTTCGCATGTCAGCGGGCTGCGGACGCGCACAGTCTCAATATTAAGGGCTTCAATCTTGCGGGAAATCTCGGTGGTAATGATCTGCCCTTCAAGCACGATACTTTCGTCGGTGATGGGGTTCATCAAAGTATCAGCCGCACAACGTCCCACGATAATATCGCGGAGAGGTACATCCACCTGGTCACCCTTGAAGACTGCTTGTTTGCGGATACCGCTTTGCGTACCGCAATCGTGCTCAGAGATAATGACATTCTGCGCCACATCCGCCAGCTTACGGGTGAGATAACCGGAATCTGCCGTCTTGAGAGCGGTATCCGCCAAACCCTTACGGGCACCGTGCGTTGAGGTGAAATATTCCAACACCGACAACCCCTCACGGAAGTTGGTCTTGATGGGCGTTTCCATGATTTCACCAGAGGGACGGCTCATCAAGCCACGCATACCAGCAAGCTGTCGGAAATTATCGACATTACCGCGGGCCCCCGAGTCGGCCATAAGGAAGACGGGGTTAAGGTAAGGCGCACCGGACGGATCCTTCGGCGGAAGCGGTGCCAAGCTGCCAGCCTGACGAGTGTCATGCTCAAGTTCATTCATCATTTCCTTGGTGACTTCCTCGCGGGCATGAGCCCAGATATCCAGCAACTGGTTGTATCTTTCACGTTCAGTGATGGCGCCCAAATTGAGATTTTTCTCAACGCGGTCGGCCTTTTTCTGGGCTTCTTCAATAATCTGTCGTTTTCTGGCGGGGATGCGCAGATCCGTTATACCGAAACTCAAACCAGCCAGAGTGGACATCTTGAAGCCGAGTTCCTTCATATCGTCCAGCAGGGAAATCGTCGCGGGTCGACCAAGATGCTGGTAGCAGTCTGCGATGACGCGGCTACCCCCTTTGCTCGAGAGTGTATAATTGTAAAATGGCATCTGCGGCGGCAGAATGTCGTTGAACATGCACCGCCCGACGGTCGTCACGATAACGCGCGAAGACGGGGTTGGCTCAGCCCCTTTGCTCTGTCCGGTCACGACCGCTCGACGGTCAATGCGGACTTTGATGCTGGTATGGATGCCAATAACTTTACGATGGTACGCCAGCAGGGCCTCGGCATAATCACGAAAGGCCATTTCCTGACCGGCCGGGCGTTGGCCGGCCTCTCCGCCGAGTAAGGCGGTAATGTAATAAATACCCAATACAATATCCTGCGACGGCCCGATGATCGGCGAACCATTGGCAGGCGAGAAGATATTGTTGGTGGAAAGCATCAGCAGATGCGCTTCGGCCTGGGCCTCGATGGAAAGCGGCAGATGCACCGCCATCTGGTCGCCGTCAAAGTCGGCATTAAAGCCTTTGCATACCAGCGGGTGTACCTTAATGGCATTGCCTTCAATCAGCACCGGTTCAAAAGCTTGAATGCCGATGCGGTGCAGGGTCGGAGCACGGTTAAGCAGAACCGGGTGACCTTTGATAACCTCTTCCAGAATATCCCAGATTTCCTGGTCGCGGCGTTCAATCATTTTTTTCGCTGCTTTGATGGTGTCCGCCAGTCCGTGCTCTTTAAGTTTACGGATAATGAACGGCTGGAAGAGTTCGAGTGCAATTTTCTTGGGCATGCCGCACTGATGCAGTTTAAGTTCAGGTCCGACGACGATAACCGAACGGGCCGAATAATCCACGCGCTTACCGAGAAGATTTTCGCGGAACCGGCCCTGTTTGCCCTTGATCATGTCCGTCAACGACTTCAATGGTCGATTGGATGAACCAATCACGGGACGACGGCATCGGCCGTTATCGAAAAGCGCATCAATGGACTGTTGAAGCATGCGTTTTTCATTGCGGACAATGACTTCCGGGGCGTTGAGGTCCTGGAGCTTCTTGAGACGATTGTTACGATTAATAATCCGGCGGTAGAGGTCATTGAGATCGCTGGTGGCAAAATTACCCGATTCCAGCAGAACCAGCGGGCGCAGATCCGGCGGGATGACGGGGATGACGTCGATAATCAGCCAGTCAGGTTTATTATGCGATTTACGCAGCGCCTCAATGATACGAAGGCGCTTTGACAGATCCTTTAATTTCTGTTTGCTGCGTGTCTCACTGATGCCCGTGCGCAGATTGATCGACTCCAGCTCCAAATCCAGCTTACTGAGCAGAATTCGGATCGCCTCAGCACCCATATGCGCTTTGAACGCGTCGCCAAACTTTTCGCGTGCATCGCGGTATTCTTCTTCCGTTAAAAGTTGGCGTTCCTTCAGCGGGGTTGAACCGGGATCGGTCACAATGTGGTCTTGATAGTAAATGACCTTTTCCAAGTCGCCAGTTTTCATGTCCAGCAAATTGCCCAAGCGGCTCGGACTGTTTTTGAAAAACCAGATGTGTACAACCGGGGCCGCAAGACCGATGTGCCCCATGCGTTTACGACGTACGCGGCTGTGCGACACGCGAACACCGCAACGATCGCAACTGGTACCCTTGAATTTGGTCCCGCGGTATTTGCCGCAGGCACATTCATAGTCACGTTCTGGACCAAAAATACGTTCGCAGAACAAACCGTCCCGCTCGGGACGGTAAGTGCGGTAATTGATGGTTTCCGGCTTCTTAACTTCGCCGAAGCTCCAGGACGTAATGTCCTTGGAACTCGCGAGCGATATTTTCACCGACCTGAAGTCATTTACTTTGTCCCAAATGGGTTCCGCCATGGTACAGGCTCCCGCAAAAGGTAATATTTATTCAATCAATCCAATGATTAACACGATCTCAAACACATTAATGCCGTGCTGGCCGCTGCTCCGTTATCTGCCGTCCGCGCCCTTTGCATCGGTCTTAGCATCCAGCGGCAAATCGCCATCACGATCTTTGCTAAGCACCATATTCAAGCCCAAGCCTCGAATTTCGTTTACAAGCACATCGAAGGAAACCGGTGTGCCGGCTTGAAGGATGTTGGTGCCTTTGACCATGCTTTCGTAAATCTTGGTACGCCCATCGACATCGTCAGATTTAACGGTGAGCAATTCCTGCAGCACGTGCGCCGCTCCATACGCTTCCAGTGCCCAGACTTCCATCTCTCCGAAGCGTTGGCCACCGGTACGCGCCTTTCCACCCAACGGCTGCTGTGTGATAAGGCTGTAGGGGCCGGTGGATCGGGCGTGAATCTTTTCATCCACCAGATGGTGAAGCTTCAGCATGTACATGTAGCCGACGGTTACACGTTGTTCAAACTGCTCACCGGTGCGTCCGTCAAATAGCGGCACCTTGAGTGATTCCGGCATTTCGACGAACATTTCGACCGGCGATGGCGCCTCTTTTTTGTCTTTTAACTCTTTGAGCCGATGACGCACATGGGCGTTGGCCTCGGCTACCGCCTGATGGATTTCCTCCTCGGCGGCGCCGTCAAACACCGGCGTGACGGCCTGGAAACCCAAAATTGCGGCTGCCCAGCCCAAATGCGTCTCTAAAATCTGCCCGACGTTCATACGCGAGGGGACGCCCAGCGGATTGAGTGCAATATCGACCGGAGTGCCATCTTCCAAAAACGGCATATCCTCTTCAGGCACAATACGGGCGATGACACCCTTGTTTCCATGCCGTCCAGCCATCTTATCGCCGACCGACAGGGGACGCTTGGTGGCGAGATAAACCTTCACCATTTCCAGCACGCCTGTCTGTAGATCATCGCCGTTTTTCATGCGATCGCGCTTGCGGTCACGTTCTTCCTTGAGGTTTTCCAAGGTTGGCTTATAGCGGGCCCAGATGGCTTCACCTGTCTGGCGCCCCTCATCGCTGCCTTTGATCCACTTCGGCGAGAAGGAATCGGCCTGCTCGCATATGACCTCATCATCGTCATTTTTACCCACCTTTTGTTTGGTGGTCGGGTCGATCATTACCTGCCCGGTCGCGACGTTGATTTCCTCCGCCATCGTGCGGAACAACGCTGCAATGCGGCCGTTCATCTCAGCATCAAACTCTTTAATATCTTTTTGAAGTTGCTTTTTCTGATCATCATTCAGTTGTCCGCGACGGGCAAAATGATGCGCTGCGATGACCACGCCTTCCGTGCCGGCCGGCACTTCCAGCGAGTCATTCTTAACATCTTCACCGGCGCGACCGAAGATGGCATGCAGTAACTTTTCTTCAGGCGAAAGCTCGGTTTTGCTCTTGGGGGACACCTTACCTACGAGTATGTCGCCCGCCAACACATGCGTACCAATGCGAACAATGCCGCGGTCATCGAGATTCTTAAGCGCCTTTTCACTGACGTTGGGAATGTCGCGGGTAAATTCTTCCCGTCCCAGCTTGGTCTCACGCACTTCCACATCAAATTCTTCGATATGGATGGACGTAAAGGTGTCATTTTTAATAAGCCGCTCGTTGACCACAATGGCGTCTTCAAAGTTGTAGCCGTCGAAAGTCATGAACGCCACAAGCACATTGCGCCCGAGCGCCAGTTCACCCTGGCGGCAGGCGGGGCCGTCGCCAATGATCTGTCCCTTTTTGACTTTTTGCCCAATCGAGACAATGGGCTTTTGCGTGAGACACGTTTTATCGTTAAGGCCCGCGTTTTTACGCAGCCGATACTCATCCGAATTGTCAATGACAATCCGCGTACTGTCTACATAAGTAACGGTTCCGGCACGCTCTGCACAAATGACCATACCACTGTTGGCTGGCACATGTTTTTCCAAACCGGTGCCGACGACCGGTGGCTCGGTAATGAGCAGCGGCACGGCCTGGCGTTGCATGTTGGAACCCATCAAAGCACGGTTGGCGTCATCGTGTTCAAGGAAGGGGATCAGGGCAGCGGAAACGGCAACCAACTGCTTCGGCGAGATATCCACATAATTTACGTCGCTGCCGCGCACCTGCTGAAGGTCGCCGTTCTGGCGGGCGAGTATTAAATCTGTGCGTACCTCATGCGTTTTGGGATTGACGACTTCCGGCGGAGCCAGAATCGCCTTCATTTCCTCATCGGCACGCAGGTACCGGGTATGGCCGTTAACCTTGCCATCTTCCACCACGCGATACGGGGTAATGAGAAAGCCATACTCATCAACGCTGGCGTAGATGGACAGCGATGCAATAAGCCCGATGTTGGTACCTTCAGGGGTTTCAATAGGGCAGATGCGGCCGTAGTGGGAAATATGCACATCGCGTACTTCATACCCGGCTCGTTTACGGTTGAGACCGCCAGGCCCCAGAGCCGAGAGTCGGCGTTCGTGCGTAAGCTGGGCAAGCGGATTGGTCTGATCCACCACCTGCGAGAGCTCACTGCGACCGAAAAAATATTCAATCGAACTGCTGACACTTTTGGTGTTGACCAATTCCACAATCTTGGTGATTTCCTCAAGCGCCTTCGAGGAGAGCCGATCGGTCACCGTCCGCCGCAATTTCAAAAATCCCTTGCGGAGCTCTTCCTGAGCCAATTCATCAATCGTACGCAGACGACGATTGCCGAGATGGTCAATGTCGTCTATGTATCCATTGCCGGCCCGCAGGTCCAGCATGTATTTGATCGATCCCACCACGTCTTCAGACCGCAGCGTCATCACGTCTTCGGGCACATTTTGTTCAAACTTGCGGTTGATACGAAAACGCCCCACGCGTCCCAGCCGATAGCGGTTGGTATCAAAAAATCTTTCAGTGAAAAGTGACTTGGCCTTGTCATCATTGGGCGGATTGCCGGGCCTCAGCCGGAGATAAATCTTCTTCAACGCGTCTTTGTGGTTGATGGAATCATCTTTGGCCAGCGTGTTAAGGATCAGCGGATCATTGACTTTTTCAATGACTTCGATCTTTTTAAGATTGCCCGACTGTATCTTGGCGATTTTCTCACCAATCTGAGATCCGGACTTCAGCAATTCCTCGCCGGTTTCGGGGTCTACAATGGCACCGACGGTGTAGTAGTCCGCTTTAAGCTGCCCGACGGAAACCTGCCGCGTTTCGTAAAAAGCGCGGATGATGGCCTCGTTTTCAGAATATTTTTCATCCAGCGCCCGTAGAAAACTGGTAGCCGCAATTTTACAGGTCTTATCGATACGGACTTCCAACGTGTCCTTTTTAGTGACCACGATTTCAATCCAACTGCCGCGTTCCGGTATGACCCGGCAGGCATGCAGCGGGCGATCACTTTCATCGGTTGCGACCAAAAAGTCCACACCCGGTGATCGGTGCAACTGGGAGACAATAACGCGCTCGGCACCATTGATGATAAATTCACCGCCGCCAGTCATAATCGGCACGTCACCGAGGTAAATACTCTCGTCATGTATATCGGGTTTGTCTTTTCGCACCAGCCGCACGCGTACCCGAAACTGCATGCCGTAGGTCAGACGAAGCGCCCGACATTCATCCATGGAATATCGGGGGCGGCCAAGTTCATAGCTGACATATTCGAGGCGCATGGCGTGGTCATTGGATTCAATCGGAAACACTTCGCGGAGTAAGGCCTCAATACCTTCGTTTTTGCGCGATTCCGGATCCACATCCAGTTGCAGGAATCGCTTGTATGCCGCCGTCTGCACCTCAATGAGATTTGGAATTGGAGCGGCATCGCCACGCTTTGAATAATTACGCACCTGCGTGATACGCATCAGTCACCTCAGCCATCGTGTCAAGAAAAAAATCGTCTTTAAGGTCAAAATCGCGAATTCAAAAAACGCCACCCGGTTGCAATGTTCTTCACCCTCATGAAGATGCGAGCTAAACACTGCCCGTTGATACATCCAGCATCACCCCCGGGCATTCGCGGGGAACACAGCCTCCGTCGGCAGCGAGCGAGTTAAAATTAAATGTTGATCGTCAATGCTTCCTGTCGGGTTAGTCATAGCTTGGTATATTAGGCGTTCGGATATGAAAACGCAAGTCCCCAAATAAACGACCATTGACACCCCCGGTTCGTTCGGGTTATATTACCGGGCTGCACTGCACCCAACCACTGGTCAGTGACCACGATTGTAACGTGGTGGAGCGCATATCCAAAATCACCTGCGAGGGTGAGGATGTGCACCCCGCGGCGTTGGATGGTTTCAGGGGCCTTTGCCCCTCTCAACCATCAGATTGCCCGGGAGCTGTGGAAGCCACTGTTGCCGGTTTACCGGCGGCGGGATGTGTAACCGAGCGGCTGCAGGTATCCATGTGCCCTATGGCAGCGGGATCACCGGGGTCGCACCAGACGACAGCCGTTAAGGCAGTTGAATTGCGGTTCACAGGCGGCCTGTGAAATTTTCCGCGTTGCGACGGGACGGCGATTATGTTCCGTCAGATGTTCAGCGGATTCATCGGCCAAGCCATCCAGCCGTTGATAACAGGCCCTGTTGCAGGGCCTGTGTCGTCCAGCGATAAAGTGGTGGAATTTTTCAGTGCCTCTGACTTGCACGCACTTGAGGTTCAGGAGTTTTTCATTTATGGCCATCAAAATCCACGGAAAGCGCTATCAAGCCGCTGCCAAGCTGGTACCCAGCGCACCAGTGAGTATCGAGCAAGCTGTGCCGATACTCAAACAGCTCAAGGCCGCCAAGTTTGACGAATCAGTCAATCTCGTGGTGCTTTTGGGTATAGACGCCAAGCAGGCCGATCAGGCGGTTCGTGGGTCAGTGAGTTTACCCAAGGGCATCGGCAAAACCAAAAAAGTAATTGCGTTCGTCCAAGGTGCCAACGTGGAAGTTGCCAAGGCGGCAGGCGCAGCAGAGGCGGGAGCGGACGAACTTGTCAAGCGGGTTAGCGACGGGTGGCTGGACTTTGACGTGGCCATCGCCACGCCGGACATGATGCCCAAAATAACGCGATTGGGTAAGGTGCTTGGGCCACAGGGCAAAATGCCAAGCCCAAAGGCCGGCACCGTGACCGCTGATGTAGCAACGGCGGTACGTGAATACGTGGCTGGAAAAATCGAATTTCGCAATGACGCGGGCGGTAATATCCACGCTGCCATCGGCAAGTTAAGTTTTCCGGAAGGTGACTTGGTTGCGAATATTCACTCATTTATCGATCATATTCGACGCCTTAAACCCGCCACCTCCAAGGGTGTTTATATCCGGAAGATCACGGTGCACAGCACCATGAGCCCCGGAGTGCAAATTGATATTGGCCATCTGTCGGCACCGGCCGAAGCGAGTTAAGCGCGGCAGTCGGATGGCTCCTGCCAAGCTTAAATTGGTGATTGCTTTAGCCAGCTTTACTTTTAAGGATATACAATGAGTAAGCGAATTAAAAACTTAGTCGCAAAAGAACTCGAAAAACGCCTCGATGGAACGGAAAGTCTGGTCGTAATTGATTACATCGGCATCAGTGCCAATGACGTCAATAAACTGCGTACTGGACTGCGACAGAAAAAAGTCCGCTTGACCGTCGTACCCAACAGTCAAGCCAAACGAGCGTTTAAGACGGTTGGGCTAGGCGCGGCAGGCTCATTGCTCGCTGGCACCAACGCGCTGGTGTACGGTGGCGAGTCCATCGTGGATCTGGTCAAAGAATTGGTCAGCTCCAAAAAAGACATTCAAAAGCTTGTGATCAAAGGATCTTTGGTTGAAGGCCAGTTTCTGGATGCTTCCGCTACGGAAGCTCTGGCCAAGATGCCCAACAAACGGGAACTCAAAGGGCAAATTGTCGGCCAAGTGCTTGGGCCCGGCCGAAAATTGGCTGGCCAGGTTATTGGCCCCGGATCAAATATCGCGGGCATTGTCAAAGCGGTTATTGAAAAACGAGAGAAGGAGACTCCGGCGGCCGCCGCCTGAACCAACACGGTGGACACATATACCGCATGAATTTAATAGATGTTTTGTTTTGATCGATTAGAGCCTGCCTTGAGCAGTTAAAACGAGGCGCGTTGCCTTGGCTGTAACCGGCAAACAGGAAAAAGGAAAGGTGTATTACCATGGCAGAATTTGCTGCTGAAATCACGGAACTTGGCGATAAGATCGTCGCCCTCTCGCTGCTGCAAGCTCGTCAACTCAGCGATTATCTCAAAGAGAAGCACGGCATTGAGGCTGCCGCTGGCGGCGCAGTCATGATGGCTGCCCCGGCAGGCGGAGCCGCGGCCGGTGAGGCCAAGGCTGAAGAGCAGACCACGTTTGACGTGGTGCTTAAGGCGGCTGGCGAAAAAACCATTCAGGTCATCAAGGTGGTTCGCGCCGTCACCAATCTGGGTCTGAAGGAAGCCAAGGAATTGGTTACCGCCGCACCCAAAGTGGTTAAAGCTGGCGTGGACAAGGCCGAAGCTGAAAAGCTCAAAAAGGAGCTTGAGGCCGAAGGCGCAACCGTCGAGCTTAAATAAGTCCGGCGCATAGGCGGTATACCGAATCATTCCGCCTGTCGAAATTGGCAGACCACGTAGGGGTGAAGTCCATGAGACTTCACCCCTTTTTTTTCTCAATCGCAATACAATCACACGGAACCGAAGCCGTTTAGAGGAAAAATGGCGGGTTGCCCCGCGATCCGCCATCGAGTGCCGATTCGGATTTTCAACGATGGACAACTCACGACTTGACCGCAATCTTGCGGGCTTTGGCCGCGGAGCTACTGTCAAATGTTGTGGATTGGCTCAATCAGGCGGCGATATTTTCCACATCGACAGGAATGCCGATACGGAAGGTGCGGCGATAGTGCCCCAATTCATATTCCTGCAATAAATATTGCGGTCGAGAGGCCGTCGGTATCACGCTTACTTCCACCGACAATGCCCCATTTTCATAGGTCACCGATACACCCTCCTGTGTGGCACCAGTAACAAAGTCCATGCCAAAACGCGATTTTATTAACATAATTCATTTTGATACAACATGATATATTTTTCACCGCGCAACGGGGCAAGAATGAATTGGCGCTCGATGAGTGCTGCAGCATCTGCCATTGTGACAGGTAAAAGCGCCCGATTCCGCGCTCATAATACACGTTTCACAGGTAAATAAAATTGCAATTAGCGCAGGATAAACAATCGAATGAGACTTATGCCCGCTGGTTTGATACGATAAGGGCAGCGGCGCAGTCGGCCAGATACCGATGGCAAAGTTTTTTGAAGGCTGCTTTTTTGCACGTTGTATTGGAAGTTGAACGCAATTCTTCAAGGCATGGACGCCATCACGGCGGGTACTGCTTCAAAATAAATAGGTTCAATGGGCCGTCGAATGGCGGTGCTTATGTTGTTCCGCAGGCAGCTATTGGGTCGATAATACCAACAGGCGGCAGCGGGTTTGTGTATGGAGCCACGAATTGATGCGCGATTCCTCAAAGCAGAAAAAATATTTTGTTCTGGACACCAGCGTTCTGCTGCATAATCCGGCGGCGCTGTTTTCGTTTGATGACAACGAAGTGGTCATACCGTTTGATGTACTTGAGGAACTCGATAAATTCAAAAAAGACACCAATGACGTGGGCCGTAATGCCCGGACGGTGATTCGTCATCTCGACCAATTGCGGCAGAAAGGGCATTTAAGCGAGGGGGTGGAATGGAACGGCCACCACGGGTTGATCCGCGTGGCAATGGAGCACACCAGCGTACCGAGCCTGAGCGAAGCGGTGCCGGACAACCGGATCATAGCGGCGGCGTGGCGGCTGAAGCAAGAAAACAAGCCGGTGATATTCATCAGTAAGGACATTAACGCACGCATTAAATCGGACGCGCTGGGCATTGCGGCGGAAGATTATGAATCGCAAAAGGTGGATTACGAATCGCTCTACTCCGGTTTCCGTGAACTGGAGGTGGAAAGTCCAGTCATCGAGCGGCTTTACAACGAAAAGCGGTTACCCCTGGCCAGCACGTTTCTGGGCAAGCTGGACCCGCCGCTGTCACCCAATGAATATGTATTATTTAAAAATGTGGATGCGCCGGATGACGCCAGCAAGACGGGCTTGGCCCGATATGTACCATCCACCGGGTCCGTACTGGCCTTGACGCGGATGAAAAAGGCCTGCTTTGGCATATTGCCGCGGAACGTTCAGCAGATTATGGCGCTTGATCTGCTGCTGGATGACGACGTACAGATGGTTACGTTGATGGGCACGGCGGGTACGGGTAAAACCCTGCTGGCCCTGGCCGCCGGCATGACCAAATGCTTCAATGAGCAGCGTTACGAGCGGTTGCTGGTGGCGCGGCCGATCATGCCGCTTGGAAAAGATATTGGTTTTTTGCCCGGCAGCAAGGATGAAAAGCTGGCTGCGTGGATGCAACCCATATTCGACAACTTGGAGTTTTTGCTTACTGATCGGCGGGTGCATTCCGCGGAATCTGCGAACGTTGAAGCTAAATTAAAACAGTTGGTGGAAACCGGCAAAGTGGTGCTTGAGGCACTGACGTATATCCGAGGCCGCAGCATTCCGCATCAGTTTATGATTGTGGATGAAGCACAAAACCTGACACCGCATGAGATCAAGACTATCGCCAGCCGGGTGGGTGAAGGCACAAAAATTGTGCTTACCGGCGACGCCGAGCAGATTGATAACCCCTATCTGGACGCCAATTCCAATGGGCTCTCGTTTACGATTGAAAAATTAAAAGCGTCGGATTTGGTGGGACACGTCACACTGGAAAGGCCGGAGCGCAGCAGCCTGGCCACGCTGGTGGTCAAAGAGCTTTAATCCTTCGGCGATTTTACCGCGATCCGCCCGTGGCTTTCGCCACGGCTACTGGCCAGCAGGCCGCCGTCCGCCATTTCACGAAACGGCGAATTCGTACGGACGCTGTTGCGAAACTCACCGGGCGTATGGCCGGTGCGCCGTCTGAATAAGGTGGAGAGCTGAGGTGCACTTCGCAGCCCGACCTTTTCGGCAATCTTTTCCAGTGACCAGTTGGTTTCCAGCAATAAATTTGTGATATTAGCCGTAAGCACACTGAGAATCTCATCCTTGGGCGACCTATTAAGCACATCCTTAAATCGATGTTCCAACCAACTGCGCGATACAGATTTTGTAGTGGCGGCAAGGTGATCGAGAATGCGTTCCACAGTAATTCGGCACCCGGCATTTTCACGGATAAAACGCAGGGCCGCAGCCAAAACTGGATCATCAACCGCCACGATATCCGTACTACGGCGGGTGACAACCCTGATCGGTGAAACCAAAATTTCCTTTTCCACTGAACCGGTCCCGGCCATCATAGCGGCCAGCGTCTCCGCTGCCATATAACCGATACGCTCCGTGGCGGGTGCCACGCTGGACAATGGTGGATTGGCGAGTTCGCACAACACATCGTCGTTATCAAAGCCGACGACGGCAACTTGATCCGGCACCAATAGATGACTGCACCGGCAGGCATTGAGCACTTGCTGCCCGCGAATATCGTTACACGCCATGACACCGACTGGCTTGGGCAAACTGATCAACCAATCCTCCAGCTCTGCCTCGTGCAGGAGCGATTGGGCTTCAATTGCGGCGATCCGCATGCCGGATCGAACCCTGTCGCCCTCATAGACGGCGATTTTTCGATCAGAAATGCCGATGGCTTGGATAAAATAATCTCTTAAATGCTCGGAATAATCGGCACCGGCGAATCCACAGAAGGCAAAATGACGCAAGCCTCGTGCCCGCAGGTGTTCCCACGCCAACTCTGCGGTGCGCTGCTCGTTGTTGCAAATCCGCGGAATCTTGGAATGAGGGTGGATTCCCCGCAAATCAACGGCCGGTATCTTTCGGCTTCGGATGTAATTCAATTCTTCGCGTGTTTCAATGCGAGCAATGATGCCATCACATTTCGCCTTTACCAGCCAAGGCGGAATGGAATCACCAAGCATGCGCTCCTGGTACAGTATGGACCAGTTGTCATGAACGCGTATGAACTTGGCAATGCCACGGAGAAGGCCCCGACCGTACACCCGGGAGGATTCAATCAATAGCCCGACGGTTTTTCTGGGAGAACCGGAGTCAAGCGGGGTTACGACTGCCTTCGCCAATCAGCTTAGGATGCGGTAATAAATAAAGGTAGCAAGAAGGTAGCAAGTATGTCTTAACGATTGGGGG
>DZDI01000181.1 GCA_022730455.1 Phycisphaera mikurensis
GCGGCAATGGCGTGCTATGGCTTTTACTTTGGGTTCATTGCGGTGCCTGCGGTGCATCTTGCGCAAGCGGGCGACGCCGCGAGTCGATGCGAAACTGCCAGGTGAGCCATGCGGCCGCAAGACTAAGCAAACCAAGCATATCGAAAAACAGGGGTTTGGGTATGCGGTGCTCCAGCAATGGCAGAAAGAAGGTGCTTACCACTGCCCCGAAACGGGAGACACTGGTGGCAAAGCCATGGCCCGTTGCGCGTACGCTGGTGGGATATACCTCGGCGGGGATCATATACGTGGTGTTGCCGGGGCCAAAAGAATTGCAAGCGGTGGAAAACAGCAAAGCAATAAAGGCAATGGTCACCATGGCTGGCGTGAATTGGCCGCCGTGGTCAGCCGCTGCGGTGGCGATCCCGCCAATCGCGATCAGGCACAGTCCACTGCCGCAAAAGCCGATGATTTGTGGCGTTATACGGCCGATGCGGTCCACCAGAAGCACCAGCGGGACAAATCCGATGAGAAATGCAAAACTCAAAATGGTGGAACCCAATATCCGTTGCCAGATACCGACAAACCCCAGATGTCCAAGAATGGCCGGTTGATAGATTGTCAGGTAGTAGCCAACCAGATCCATGATAAACCACGGCAGGCACGAAAGGAGCGTGGCGCGAATTAATGGTGGGGAAAACAGCGCCGTTAATGGGGGTGCGGGCGGCGTGGTCTGGTGTTGGTCGTGGGCCAGAATTTGATTCAGTGCCTCGCTGGCAATGGCCGGATTTAGTCGGCGAATTACTTTTACGGCTGCGTCGATGTCTCCCCGTCGCAGGTACCAGCGTGGCGATTCGGGCAGGTCGCGGCGTAACCAGATAACGATTATGGCCGGCAAAGCCCCCAACCCCAGCATCAACCGCCAGTTCCATGGCCCGACATCCCACAGCGCCAATCCGATAAAACCGGCCGTGATGGCCCCAATGGACCATAGGCCGAACATGAGCGTGATGGCGGCACCGCGGCTTTTTTTGGGTGCGAATTCTGCCAGATAGGTGGCGGACAGGGGGTAATCGGCACCCACACCCACACCCAGCAAAAGACGGAAGAAAATGAGGACTGTCATATTCCACGCGGCGGCGCACATGGCAGCCGCGGCGAAGAATGTTATTAAATCAATAACGTAAATGGCCTTGCGGCCGAAACGATCTGCAATGCGACCGGCGGACAGAGCGCCAAGAAAAGCCCCCGCCAGCGCGGCGGAACCGAGCATGCTATTTTGCACGGGGGAGGGCTGCCACTGCTGCCTGATGAATATCATCGCTATACCGATGATGACCAGATCGTAGCCGTCAAGAAAAACGCCCAACCCCGCCGCTAGGACGAGTTTTTTGTGAAGCTTCGTCAGTGGTGCGGAATCGAGCTGATTTAGCAGGGCATTTACATCCCCCGACGAACTGACAGATGGGTCACCCACGCAATGCCTTTCGATTATTGTCCATCGGACGCAATAATTCGCCCAACACTTTCATGGCGTTGCATGGCCAGTGAATGAATGTAAGCCATCAGACGAAGATAAGAGGTCTGGCCTTTGCAGGCCATCCATTCCTGTTTGAGTTGTTCGGGGCCCGGCACCTTGAGCAGAGAGGTTGGGCCATATTCTGAGAGTTTGCCGGCATGCATCGGGTGGGCTTTGAGCCAACCTGGAGACAGCCAATGCCCTTGGCGGCCAGCCTTGAAGCGTGCCCGCAGGCCGGAGGAAACCCGTCCTGGATTGGTTGCCATTTTTACCTGTATGGCCCGTACGTGATACGGTGCAACATGCGGTACTGTTGCCCAAATATCGCCAATCACTTGAGCGTTGGCATCCCACTGCGACATGGACGGCACGTTGGCGATGGCCTCGATGGTCCGCAGGATGTCAATCTGCGAGTAGGGATGGGTAATGAGCTCACCCCGCTTCACCCACGGCCCGACCACCAAAGCGAAGGATCGGTGCGCTGAGATGTGATCCGCCCCTGATTGGGCGTCATCTTCCGTAATGAAAATGAGGGTGTGCCGCCACGATTTAAGTTTGGAGAGGGCCGCCACAATTTCACCGGTGGCCTCATCGTTATTGGCAACGTAATAATTGGGCGTGTAATACCCCGGACTGCGACCGGCGGTATGGTCATCGGGCAGCCAGATATACATCACGGTCGGCAGGTGGGAACGGTGCCGCACGACGAAGTGCCGTACGATCCCGGCGCGATAGGTATCAAGGAAGAAACGGTTCCACGCCGGAAATCGGGCGGCAATGTGTTTTTGCATGGCGGCGGAAATATTGCCAATTTCGCTGCGCGAGACAAATTCGCCAAAGTCTTTAAACGATACATGGTGGCTCAGCATGTCATTAAAAAGAAACATACCGTCAGGATAGGAAATCCATGGGTTGGCCCAGCGTCCCAGTTTGGTCAGATTGATGTAATTGGCGTAGGGGTTATCAGTCCCGCCAAAGCCGTCTTTGGAATTAAAGGCACCGGGCACCAGCGGCACGGTCCAGCCGGGACTACCCGCTAGCCCGCGGCCGGAATAATACATGGGCCAGGTGCGCTGTACAAAATCGCCATCCTCACCGGAGGTGGTCCACTGGTGCCCCTGAGCAGTGACTTCGCCATCCACTTTGTAATTCACCATCAGGCCAAAACGGTTGGCTAAAGCGTAGAGATTGGGTAATTCGTGCTGGTTGTAAAGGTCAAGCTTGGGGTCGGCCCATTTACCGGCGCGGGAATAGGCACCAAAATCTTCATCAAACGTCTTATTTTCGCGCAGAATAAAAACGACGTGGTGAATATGCTTATGCAGCCACGCAGCCGCCGTTGTATTGGCCGTCGCTAGATGCGTACGGTCGGTTTTCGTCATCCGTAAGTCAGAGAGCGCTGCACGGGTCCAGTGAGGCAAATCGCTTGAAAGATGTTTGAGAGAGATCACCTGCAACGTTCCGGGCATACAATCGCCAACCCATTTGCCGGTGGGATTCGGGCCGAAACCAACGCCCTTGGCGCTGGTGATAAGCAGTTTGCCGTAACTGAGCGCCGCATCGGTCGGGTACCAGCCGGTGGGGATCAGACCGCGGATTTTTCCGGTGGAAGTATCCAATACGGCTACATCATCGTTGCCTGCGTTGCAGGCAAATAGAAGATGATGCCAGATGGCCAGGGCATCGGGAAAGGTGCCAGGTGGGGCATCACGATACGGCAAGTCGGCCACCGCACGGATGACCTTGAATGATTTAAGACTTATTTCGGAAATTGTGTCCGCATTGGCGCAGGCTACCCACACCGTGTGGCGATGTGCGTCATACACCACGGCGGTGGGGTGAATGCCCGGAAGGCGATTATGCGGACCCGTTGGCGGGCCAAGATGTACGATAGCCGCTGTTTTAAGATTGCCCTTCCGGATAAAACGCACGGAGTCAGCACCCCAATCGGTTACCACGATATAGCGGCCGGCAGTTACCACTTCATAGGGATACGAGCCAGCGTTGGTGTACCGGGTCTGGCCGGATCTCAAATTTATCTTTGCCAAGCTGTTGCTGAGTAATCCGGTAACAAACGCAAACTTACCGCTGACGGCGGTGGAATCGGGATAAAAAAGCGGTGCACCCGGCGGCCCCTGGTATTGATACGGGTATTGATCCTTGGGAAAACTTTGGCCCTTGAGCGGAAACATGCGAATAATCTTCAACTCATCCTGTGTTACCTTGATCGCCAGCAAATTGTCGGAAACGCCACCGGCGGCGTAGATCATGCCGTATGGGCCTTTAACGAGACTTTGAAAAAGATTCTGGTTGGTGATGATATTGGGTAACGCCGATTTGCCCCATACCCGCCGGTACTTGACGAAATGCAACACCATGTTGGGATGCAAATGTTTATTGTATCCCTGCAACGACGCAATCGCCGAAGCCCCCGCCGATTCCACCACGATCGTTCCACGTTGCAGCACCACTCCGACGGCAAAGTTAGCGGTTCGAATTACTCTGCCCACAGGCGCGACGATGCGGCCATCCGGCAGTTCGTGCGTCAGTGGAGCACCGGGCGCCGACCCGACCACTGCAAGCGTGCAGGCGAGTGCCATCACGGCTGAAATGAATTTGAATTGCTTGGATGAGACACATGTGGCTAGCGCACGCGGCATCGTATGGCTCCTTCGGTCCGACTCACGAGTCTGTCAACGGCAGATCATCTTTTTTACCGCCCCTGAATTCTACGGCGATCATGTTAACCAAGGATGTTTGTTTTGTTGTGAATTATACTCCGTGCGTTTTCTAATGGGACAAATCGGCGAAGCCCCTC
>DZDI01000182.1 GCA_022730455.1 Phycisphaera mikurensis
TGCGGCAACCACCGACTGTATATGACGTTGACGGCAGGGGCCAAAACCAATTCCACCGCAGTTGCCCCCACGCGGCACCAGCATTAGCATTCACATCATGGAAGAACTAACCCATGAATCCAGCGGCGACCCTCTGGCCCCTCTGCGAGAACAGATTGACCAGTTGGATCATCAGATCGTAACGATACTCAACCAGCGCGCACGAATTGTCGTGGAGGTGGGCAAGGTCAAGCAAAACTCCAACATGCCCATCTACGCCCCTGATCGAGAAAAAGTGGTACTGGATCGCGTGCGCCGGGCGAATCGGGAATCGGGTGGCCCGCTGCCCGATAGCTGCATTGAGGCGATCTACCGCGAGTTAATCTCCGGTAGTATCGCACTGGAAAAGCCTCTGCGGATCGCATTCCTGGGCCCAAAGGGAAGTTTTTCCCATTTGGCATCCGCCAAAAAATTCGGCGCCTCGGTCGAACATGTGCCCGTCGCGGATATCAATGGCGTATTTGATGAAATCGCGCACCATCACGCTGATTTGGGGCTGGTGCCGATTGAAAATTCCACCATTGGCGGCATTGTGGAAACGATGGATGCTTTCGTGAAACATAGATCCGTCACCATTGTGGCTGAGGTGCTCATCGCCATCCACCACCACCTGCTGGCGCAATGCAAGGCATCAGAAATCAAGGTGATTTACAGTAAGCCTGAAGTATTAAATCAGTGCCGGCGGTGGCTGGCTGAAACGCTGCCCGAAATCCCCTGCGTGGCCGTTGGGTCCAGCAGTAAAGCGGCCGATATGGCTCAAAATGAACCCCATGCCGCCGCGATTGGCTCGGCCTTGGCCGCGGAACTCTACCGTCTCGGAGTGCTGTTTGCCAATATCGAGGACAACGCGGATAACGTCACTCGCTTCCTAGTGGTAGGTCGGCAGCCGGCCCAACGCACCGGTGATGATAAAACATCGATCATCTTTACCACATCACATAAAAGCGGTGCATTGGTGGACGCCCTGGATGCGTTTCGGCTCTATGGCATTAACCTGACGAACATCGCAACGCGGCCGAGCCGATCGGGCCCGTTTGAGTATTATTTTTTCGTGGATTTTGGCGGCCATCATACCGACGAACCGGTGGCCAGGGCAATGGCCCAGGCGAGCAAACATTGTTTGCAGATGTTCATGCTGGGCAGCTTTCCGCGTGCGGTTGAAGTGTTGTAGGCGGCATGGCCGTCCCGGTCTGTAATTGGGCGCACCATCTCGCCATGCCGCAGGTTTTGACGTCTGCCGATAATTGGTTTCAAATGCGGCAGTTTCAGTGGCAGCCGGCTGCCTCTTTTTAATGCCAATAGGTCTACCGGAGATAACGTGGTGCAGACAAATATTGAATCCGTATTGCATGAAGAGCGACTCCTTCCCCCGCCGGAAACATTTGCCAAACAGGCCCGCATCGGCAGTCGCGAAGCCTACGAAACACTCTACCGTCAATCTATAGAACATCCCGATGCATTCTGGGCTCAGCAAGCTGAAGAATTGGCGTGGATCAAACCATGGAAGCAGGTGCTTGACTGGAGCCATCCACCTTTTGCCAAATGGTTTGTTGGCGGCCAGCTTAATGTTGCGGCCAACTGTATTGATCGGCATATCGCAACCCGCGGCGATGCCCCGGCCATCATCTGGGAGGGTGAGCCGGGCGATACCCGAACGCTGACCTATCGCGAATTGCTCTCGGAAGTATGCAAGCTGGCGAATGGTTTGAAGAAACTCGGCGTGAAACAGGGTGATCGGGTAGCGATTTACATGCCCATGACGCCCGAAGCGGCCATTGCGATGCTGGCCTGTGCACGCATCGGCGCGGTGCACACCGTGATATTCGGAGGTTTTGCAGCCGAAGCACTGGCCGACCGCATCAACGACGCGCAAGCCACCGTCGTGATCACGGCGGATGGCGGTTGGCGCCGCGGCAAAGTGGTAGAGCTAAAAGCCAACGTGGATGCGGCATTAGCCAAAACGCCGGGTGTCCGCCACTGCGTGGTGCTTAAACGTACCGGCATGCCTGTAGAGATTAAGCCGCAGCGGGATATCTGGTATCACGACCTGCTCGCCGACCAAAGCGACCATTGTGCCCCCGCAGCCGTCGATAGCGAACACCTGCTCTATATTCTTTACACCAGTGGCACCACGGGCCGTCCCAAGGGTGTGGTGCATACCTCGGCAGGATATCTGCTGGGCGCCTATTTGACCTGTAAATACGTTTTTGACTTGCAGCCCGCGGATGTCTACTGGTGTACCGCCGATGTAGGCTGGGTGACCGGGCACAGTTATATGGTATATGGACCGCTTGCCTGCGGTGCAACGGTGGTCATGTATGAAGGTGCACCCAACCACCCTGGTCCTGATCGGTTCTGGCAGATCATTGAAAAATATCGGGTCAGTGTGTTTTACACCGCGCCCACGGCCATTCGGGCTTTTGTAAAATGGGGCGATGAACACCCTCGATCCCACGATTTAACTTCATTGCGACTGCTGGGCACCGTTGGCGAACCCATCAACCCTGAGGCGTGGATGTGGTACCACAGGGTGATCGGTGGCGGTCGCTGTCCGATCGTCGATACGTGGTGGCAAACGGAAACCGGCAGCATTACCTGCGCGCCGTTGCCGGGGGCGATTTCCACCAAGCCTGGCAGTTGCACGGTGCCCTTTTTTGGCATCGATATGGCAGTCGTGGATCACCAAGGCAAGGAAGTGCCACCCGATGTTGGGGGCTTTCTTGTGATTCGTAAACCTTGGCCGAGTATGCTGCGGACCATCTACGGTGACGATGAGCGGTTTGTTTCACAATATTGGTCGCAGATGAAGCCTTATTATTTTACCGGGGATGGAGCGCGGTGTGATAAAGATGGATACTTCTGGATCATGGGCCGCGTGGATGATGTGGTGAACGTTGCCGGGCATCGGCTTGGCACCATGGAGGTGGAAAGTGCTATCGTCGCCCATCCTGCAGTCGCGGAAGCCGCGGTTGTGGATCGGCCGGACGAAATCAAGGGGCAGGCTTTGTGTGCGTTTGTAAGCCTTAAACATGGGCATCCACCATCAGATGATCTTAAACATGCGATCCGCGCATGGGTCGTCAAAGAAATTGGTGCCATTGCCCGGCCTGATGATGTGCGGTTCACAGAGGCGTTACCTAAGACGCGATCAGGCAAAATCATGCGGCGTTTACTGCGAGATATTGCCGCTGGTAAAACATCAACCGGTGATACCAGCACCCTAGAGGATTATTCCATCCTCGCAAAGCTGCGGGCGGAATCCGAATAGCCCCCACTGACGGGTGTGCACGCCCGCCGTTCTGTTACCGCGTTTCACATTCGGCCGCATGCCCCATGTTTAGCGCCATCGCCGGGCGATGGGCGCTAAACCACAATGCCGGGATTTTTTGGCCCCGCGCAGCGCGGCACCATATGCATCCGTCGCGCCGTCGTGGGGGGATAATTTTCAGGCGGCAAATTCTCATCCCCCCCGCCTTTCAAACTAATCCTAGGCGGCGAGCCATGCCGATTCCACCGGCGTTCCCTATTCTTCATCGGCGGTTGATTTTGTTTCCAGGGCATGGGCTATTCGCCGATCCGGGATCAACCAAATTGTGGCCACGAACAGATAAAGTGCATCCGCCAGCCAGTGGTTGACGAATGCAAGTCCAATGGCGAGGGCGTAACCGACCATTGATAATTTTCCCTTGCGGTCACGGCCAACCGCACCCGCCAGAAAAGAGTCCCGGCCCTGCATGTGAATAATGGCTGATTGCACTATGAAATACGCGACCGCGGCCATCAGCAAAATAACGCCATACAGTGCCGTCGGCAGAGCCGCATCATAGTTTTGCCCCACCCAGCGGGTTACAAAGGGCACCAGCGAAAGCCAGAACAAAAGATGCAGATTGGCCCACATGATCCCTCCATTAATGGCGCGGGTCGCATGAATCATGTGATGGTGATTATTCCAGTATATGCCAATATAGACAAAGCTTAATACATAGCTAAGCAGCACGGGGAGCAACGGCCCAAGTGCGTCCATGTCGGTGCCGCGCGGCACTTTCAATTCCAGCACCATAATGGTAATGATAATGGCGATCACGCCGTCACTGAACGCTTCAAGGCGACTTGTTCGCATAAGCCCTCAAACCGATGCAACATACCAAGGCGCACATTCCATGGATACCGCCCAGTCCAAGCGTACCATGGTGCGCTATTTTTCGTCAATAATCTCTCCTAGTGCTTTGTCACGCCTACAAATTAGGATTGATTGGCCGCAAGCGCCCCA
>DZDI01000005.1 GCA_022730455.1 Phycisphaera mikurensis
CCCGCCAAAATCCATGCCGTCGCAGTCCCTGTTATTACTTGGACAGGCTCCTATGAGGATTTGGAGGGCGGCTTGCGACGGGCGGCAAAGAGTTCAGCCCCTATGGTATAAAATATTTTCGTGCCGGCCCCCACCACGCCGTAAAGGGTACCGGATATTTTGGACTGGCCAATGCGGCGCCGGTAGTCCACCGGAATTTCTTCGATGCGCAATCCGGCGGTCACGGCCCGTATCTGCATTTGTACGGTCCAGCCGAAATTTTGATCTTCCATGTGCAATTGATCGCAGGCTGATTTGCGAATAGCGCGAAAGGGCCCTAAATCGGTATAGTGATGATGCCAAAATAATTGAATCAGCGTGCACGCCAACCATCCGCCAAAACGTTGTTGAGGCAATAGCGACCCTTTTTCCCGATGGCCCAAAGTGCGGGAACCCAGCACCATATCGGCGCGATTATTGACGATCGGCGCGACGAGTGCATCCATGCGCTCGGGGTAATCACTTAAATCTCCATCCACAAAAACCAATATATCGGCATCGGTTGCTACGGAACACCCGGCCAGACATGCACGTCCGTAACCACGTTCCGGCACATGGATGACGGATGCACCCGCAGCGGCGGCTTCCGCGGCGGTCGAATCGGTTGATCCGTTATCACAAACGATGACCCGCTTCACCCAGCGCGGCACGGCCCGCACGACGTGCCCAATGGAATGCTGCTCATTGAGGGCGGGGATAATCACAGTGACGGAGCAGGCTTTTAGCCGCGATTCCATAGCGTTATCCATCAGCATCTCTCCGGTAAACCGACACGAGGGGCACTTGCAGCATGTCCTGCGTCTGGAAACCAACGGATTGACGGAATAAAAGACTCCAGGACAAACAGAAGGATGATGGGCGCATGCTCAACCCAGATTAGTCCAGGATAAATATAGGCCAGATGATACAACCCAAGCGTACACGACCAAAGCAGAATGGAAAGCCTCGGGCTGACAGCCAACATGGGCGTTACCCAGGTGTAGTACCATGGGAATTCGGTAGGAGCGAGCAAAAAGATCAACGCGGTAAGCCAAAGTCCCAATTTTATTAAATCCACCTGATGTGAGGGCTTGCGCCGCAGCAGGACAATTGCCGTGATCGCATAGATAACCACCACCGTTATGCGGCTGGCACGCTGCGCCGCGAACCATGATGTCAGTAACCATCCCCAAAGGCGTGAAATCAGGTGAAAGACGAGATCGTTGGCTTCCCAGTAATGGGCGTAGGCCTGAACCGAGATAAATGCACGCGGTCCGGTGAGCCACATGGGCGATAGTGCCACCAGTGTTGTAAGCGCCAATACCACTAATGCCCCGATCAAGCGCCACGGCTCACGCCAAAGCCTGCGTATGACAACGGCTACCAGCACCAGCGGCCAGAATTTGGCACCGATTGCCAAGCCCAGCGCCACGCTCGCCCAAAGCAGGCGATCACTGACCAGTAACAGAAAGAATAGTGCTGTAAAAAACAGGACGATGGCATCCAGATGAGCTTCATTGGCGAAGGCATTGATAACAACAGGATTCCACCAGTAAAGAAGTAACCACGAAGACGGCAGTCGCAAGTGGAGCAGCGTCAGCCCGATAACCACTGCCGTGCCAGCGTCAAAAACCAGCAGCCATAATTTCAGCATGATGGTGCTTCCGGGTGACATCCAGGCCGATGCGGCAAAGACGGCTTCGCTGACGGGAGGGTAGATGGTGGGGAGTTTGTTATGGTTGATGCGCGTGATAAGTGCCCGGTGGTGCATCGCCATGGCGTGCAATCCGGCGGGCAGGCCAGCAGCCTGACCAGATAATGCGGCTGCCGGACTGTAGGCCCATGGGTCGTAGCCGTGAACCCAGACCATACCGTCCCAAAGGTACCGCAGATAATCGGTTTGGCGCGCGGGCGGAGCGGCGATTAATACCATTCGGGCGACAGCACCAATAAGAATGATCCAGAAAAGCATCCAGCGTGGCTGCGGATACTTCACACACATGGCGCTGATCACAAAAAGCAGGCCAACCGCGACGCAGCCTGCCACCAAAGGAATCCGAGGCGTCTGCGAACTCAGGGCGGCAGCTACAATCGCTGACCACGCCAATAGGACTGCAGCAACAACTAACGCCACGCCTGTAAGCGCCAGAATGACTATTGATGCATGCGGAGTGGTGGCATTTCGACTTTTGACCAGTTTTAACTCTCCATTACCGCCGGTGTGCCGACTGACAAGCCGCTAAATTACCGGCCACTACAGTAATGATCCAGATGGCGGATGCTATCAGCCATATGCAACCACATATTTCCTACGTAAGATCATAGCGCTTAGGACGACCAACACCAAGGGCAGGGCGAGTCGCCATTGAGTTGGTGCCGGTGTTGTCCAGCCTTGCTATCACTTGGGCAGACGCCGAGCGCTGTGTGTGCACTTTACAGATATGTGGGAAAGTTGGAGGATAATGGACTCCATGGATAATTTTGAGGCAATAGAGCCGACACCAGCCACCAGTCAAGGAGTACGAATAAGCGACTCGGGCGCGATACGCGGGGACTATCTGCGCAAAGTTTGCGATGGGAAGATTGGCGTGGTGGTGCCTTGCAAAGGGGACGAGCATCTCTTGCCCGAGTGCTTGCATTCCCTCAAGGAGTTTCAACTGGCGGGCGATAGCATTGTCTTGGTGGATGGCGATGGAAACGCCGAATTGGCACACGACATCCAATCTCGCGGTTTAACCTATTTGCAAACCGAAGATTCACGACGCGGGTCAGCCATCGGTTGCGGCATTGCGTGGCTTTTGCAAAATGACCATGTCGATGTTCTGTTAATATGCCATGCGGATATGCGGCTTGCATATGGCACGCGTGCCGCAATGTTGGGCGCCGTCGGACACAACGCACGCCTGGCGTGGGGCTGGATGGGCCACCGCATAGATGATTGGCGTTGGCGATACCGTCTTATCGAATGGGGCAATAGCTGGCGCGGGGCGGCGTTGCATTTGCCATATGGTGATCAATTGATGTTTGTTGGATCCGATTTACTGGCACAGACCGGCGGGTGGCCGATGCAACCGACTATGGAAGACATCGAATTATCGCTTCGCCTGCGCAGGGTCACACCCCCGGTGCATGTCAAAACGCCAACATGGATTGGCAGCCGTCATTGGCGGGAAGGCGTCGTGAAAACCACTCTGCGTAATTGGCATACCGCATGGCGATATGCAGCCCACCGAAGGCCATCGTGCAAAGGGGTGACATGCCTGATGACCAAATCGTAAGCAGCGTAGAAAAGGCCGGAAGCGTGTCTTTGGTATTGGTTGCAAAAGAAGCGATTCCGGGGCGTGTCAAAACGCGCCTCATGCCGCAGATTTCGGCACACGCGGCGGCCGATGTGTACACGCTATTTCTGCACCATACTCGCAGCGTGTGCGAGCGAGCGGCTGGTTTCTGCAGCCATCTGCAACTGGTACTTTTATTTGACCCGCCGCACGCGATGCATGCGTGGCACTCTTGGACAAAGTGGCTAAGACTGCCGCAGACCGCTGGCGATCTGGGTGAGCGGCTCAAGCAGGCGCAGGCCACCTTGGGACAAGCACATAACGGCGGATGCGTATTTCTCGGGGCCGACGCACCGGAAATAACCTCCGAACACATTTTGTGGGCCGTGGATGCCGTACGGGAAGCACGCTGCGCCATGGTGCCTTCACCCGACGGTGGATATGTGCTCATCGGCATTCCTACCGGCGGGCCGGAACTTTTTGATGGAATCACGTGGAGCACCGCGCAGGTGGCAGCGCAAACCCGCCAAGCCGCTATCCGACAGGATGCGGATATCCGAGAGTTGCCGCCGATTGCGGATATCGATCGCCCTGGCGATTTGTCAGAATTGATTGACCGTTTGCATGCATCATCGCGGTCTGCCGACCACGTCCTGAGACAGCAGCTTATCGGTGCGGTCCGATCAGCCAGCAATGGTGTTCCAAGTATTGCAAAATGATAAGGAGCCATTTGCCCGCGCCCTGCGCGACACTGAACCAATGGCGTCAACTGAATGGCAGCAGTTCAAGCCCGGATGCAAAACAACCACGACCATAAGCCGCGTGGCGTGCCCAATAATAACGCAACGCGTATGGATGAAATAGCCCGCGGCCCGTACGCATCGATGTAGACCCATGCAAGTCTGTAACCGCCCACTCCGTAGAGCCGGGAGTCTATCTGGGAGCCTGTCCAAGTAATAGCACGGATGCGATGTACGGGGTGTGCGGTCGCGTTGCCTGCTGTTTATTTTTTTACAATGGCCGCTTGACAGGCCATGTCGATATTCAGTACAATCGTGGTATGAAGACTTCTACAGATTCCAAGGCCGCCCTGACCAACAGCCTGAACCAAGTGCTGGCTGATTCCTATGCGCTGATGTCGCTCACCCATCTGGCGCACTGGAATGTCGAAGGGCCCGGTTTTTTTTCCTTGCATACGGCATTTGAGACCCAGTATGAGGAATTATTTACGGCCATTGATGAGATTGCTGAACGCGTCCGCGCCCTGAACGCCTATGCAATCGGCGGCCTCAGTACGCTTGCACACACGGCACAGATGAAAGAATTTGCCGCGCCGATTGCCCAGCAGGATTACGTCAAGCGGCTCATCGCCGCCAATGATAAACTTTTGACCGACGCTGGTGAGGCGCGGGATTTGGCGATCCGGGCGGATGACGCCGAGAGTCAGGATTTGATGATCCGCCGCATTGCGTTACATCAAAAAACCGCTTGGATGCTTAACAGCTTCCTGAAGGGCTGAAAATTCCATTTTCAAGCCATGATCGTATGCGTACCGAATCCATTCCCCAGCTTTCAGCCGCACGATATATTAATTTAACATCATCTCGGTACAAGAAAAATCAGGACCCTGGCGCGGTGTCACTGCTGATTTTCGAGCCCATTTGATACACGCCGGACATGGCCTTGAAAACCGCATAACCATGGTGCACGCCACGAAATTTGATTTCCGGCAAGGATTTGGCCACCCGCCCGGATTCTCGTATGGCTTTGACATCCGATTGCGGAAAGTAAATCGTTGCCGTACTGCCGACCGGAACAGTGATGTCCAGGGTCAAGTGCCGATTGTCGCGCCGCCAAGCGGTTTTAATCGGGCCATAGGGTGATAGATGATGAGCCTTGACGAAGTTCAGGCCAGGCAGGCAAGCCGGCTGCACGACGAAATGGCGGAACCCGGGCATGCGTGGATCCGGCCTGATACCTGCCAGGTGCTTAAAAAACCAGGCACACACACTGCCGAACATGGGGTGCATGTGCGATCCCATTCCGTTCCAATTTTCCCATAATGTCGTAGCCCCTTGTGCGATCTGCCATCCATAGCTGGGAAAAGTGGTCTGGCTCATGAGAGACAAGGCCAGATCGCCACGCCCTTCGCGCATCAGCACATCCAGTAGAAGCGGGGTTGCCAAAATGCCGGTGTCAAAATGCCGATGCGTTACGCTTACCAGGTGATGCACGAGATGAGCGAACACTTTATGGCGAACTGACGGCGGAACCAGATCAAAGGCCAGAGGAAATACATCTGCCCCTTGGGAACCAATGGAATAATATCCGTGTGCAGTATTAAAAAACGCCTTGTTGACAGCCCGTTTTGATCGCGCACAACAACGCCTGAATACGGCAATATCGTCCGGGCGGTGAACGATGGTGGCAATGCTGGCCATGACATTACAGATAAAGGCCAGGTAGCAGGTATTGACCAGTTCAGGTGGAATGGCAATAGGGGTTGGCGTGGCCCAGTCTCCCAGACACCATCCGCCGGGTTCTTCGTGGGTGATGATGCCGTCCTGGTTGGTGCAGTCATCCAGAAACGCCACCCATTTTTTCATGGTTTCATAATGCTGGTTGAGAATATGCCGATCACCATAATACAGATAGACATACCATGGAATTAATACGCACGCGGACCCCCATGCGGGGCCGCCACCGCCGCCTTCAAATGGCGCCGTATGCGGCACAAAACCGCTGAGCGGTCCCTGGGCGTCGGCAAGGTCCTGTGCCCATTTGATGTACAGGCGGTGCGTATCAAAGGAGTATATGGCGGGCTGTGCCGAGAGGTGCCCATCGGCGCCGTAACCGAGCCGTTCCCGATGCGGACAATCCATCGGCACGGCACCATGGATGGCCGCCAATTCCGTGCGCCGGTAATTGGCGTAGATTTGATTCAACAATGGGCTGGAGCATTCAAACGCCCCACAAGGTTTTACATCGGTATGGGCGCTTTGCCCTGAAATGGCATGCGCCTGTGGCGGCGTAACGCAGCCATTTACTTCAATGTATCTGAATCCGTGCCAAGTAAATCGCGGTTCATACACTTCCTCATCCAAGCCCTTGGCAATATAGGTATCAGATTGGCCATAGCGCAGCCCGGAGTCTTCAATATAATGAATTTGGATTTTTGTGCCGGCTGGCTGGCGTACTTTCATACGTACCCAACCGGCAAAATTCTGGCCGCAATCAAAACCATAGACGCCGGGTTGGGGCGTAAATATCTGCCCTTCCAAACCGCGTATGGGTCGGGTCAATGCGGTCACGGGCAGTTTTTCTGTAACTCGATCATACGGGGCCATCTGGGCCATTAACGGGCCGATCGGTGCGGCGATGGCCCGTGCTGAAGTCCATGTCGCATCATCATAATCCGCATGGCTCCATGCCGGGTTTGCGAGCCTCGCATCATATGTTTCGCCGGTAAAAATGGCATCGTTGAGGATCGGGCCGGTAGTGAACTTCCAGTGGGGCGTGGTGCCGATGAGAGCAGACGTGCCATCGGTAAATTCCAGTCGCAATTGTAATATCAGGCGGGGCTGGCCATACCACATCCATCCTTCAACCCGGCGAGCACGCTGGTTGTACCAGCCATTGCCAAGAATAACCCCCATGGCGTTGCGACCAGGATGGAGATGGGTTGTGATGTCATGTGTGTTATAAAGAACGCGTTTTAACCCGTTGTCACGGACGGGATACAACAGATGTGAGAGATGCCGCGGGCCAAAATCCGTCTGGGCGGGCGCTAGGACCTGATCTCCCACCTTTTGGCCATTCAGATACAGTTCATAGTAACCTAGGCCGCAGATATACGCTCTGGCGGCTTTTATGGGCCGGTCAATGGAAAATTCTGTTCGGAAATAAGGTGCCGCTGGCGTGTCGAATGAATCGGGGTTTTCTACCGATGGCGAGCCAATCCAGGCGGCTTTCCAGTCCGCGGGATCGAGTAGCCCCATTTCCCACGCCGCTGGTGCGCTCCATTGACCTAGGGCCCCATTCTGATCCCAAATCCGCACCTTCCAATAACACCGCAGGCCGGATCGCATAGGCCCGCCGCTGTATATTACATTCGTAGAGTCTGCCGACTGAACCTTCCCGGAGTTCCACAAATCGCCCGTATTATTGTTAAGTATTGAGGGCGAGCTTGCTACAATGATCTGATAGCCCGATTGGCGGGCACCACGTTTAGCGGATATGAGTTGCCAGCCCAGCCGCGGCCGACGAACGTCTATCCCCAAAGGGTTAAACAGAAATTCGCACCGAAGATGATCGGCGTGCAGCGGTGAGTCCGCTGCGGCTACGGCTGCCGCCGACGCAGCATCAGTCTCCATCGCAAGACACAGTGCCGCAGCACCGGCGGTCAGGCTGAGAAAGATGCGACGATCCATGCCACGGGAACCATCGCCAGGATTATGTTGGTTCACGTGGGGCGACACAGGCGGGCGGCGCCGATTTTTCATCGTCGTCCTTTCAGTCAGACAGGCGTCGCGAGCGACTTGTTTACGATTTGACGTTCAATATAGTAGAGCATTTCATCTGCCATCAACTGCCTGAATTATTTTTCCTGCGACAACGATGGCGGCACATCGTCCTGTGCGGCTGCCCAGTTTTTGCTGGGGGTGGTACCGGCGGTCACATGCCAGGTGCCGCCCTGAAATACCGTCTGCTCCGGCAGCCACGGTTTGTTCAGCGGCTTACCATCCACCGTTGCCGCTTGGATGTACATATCCTTGCCACCACCGTTGGAGGTAGTGATGACGAACGTTTTTCCTGTATGCGGGGCCTGCAAATGGATGGTAATGGTGGGAAATCTTGGCGTGCTGAGTTCAAAATCCGGCACGCCGGGATCAACCTGATACAACCCGATCTGCGACAGGACGTACCATGCTGACATTTCGCCGCAATCGTCATTGCCGGCGCCCTTGGTCTTGCTCCACGCTAGGCCGAACGGGGAATCGGTGAAACTGGTATCGGCATTTTCAGCCACCCAGTACTGCGTGCGCCACGGTTGGCGGCAATAGTCAAAAAGATAGGGAGCCTGCAAATCCGGCTCATTGGTGGGATCGTAATAGCCACCCGTAAAAAAATGCTGCAACCGCCTTGCAAAGGGCTTGTTTCCGCCCATCAGAGCGACCAAACCATGTACATCTTCCGGTACAAGCCAATCGTATTCCCAAGCTGAACCCTCGCAGTAGAATTGCCAGTTGTCTTGGTCGCGGGCGGCTTTAGTCAGCGGCATCCACGCCCCCTGCGCATTGCGCCCTTGCATAAACATGGTGGCCGGGTTGTACATGGAGGTATATTGCAGCGCATCGCCAAATAACACACTCGCGGCCTGCGGCATGTGTAGGTCCAGCGCCAGATGGCCCAGCGACGCAAAGGCAATATCAGTTTCCTCCGCCGAGGCCACGTTGCTGTTGACCGGCAGAACACTGCCATATCGCTGCTCGGGTAGGCTTTGATAGGGATGGACAGCGCTCGTATCCGCATGGCCGTCAAGAAAATTTGGAAAGCACTGTTTAGCCATGGCGTGATAGGCGGCGCGGATATTGAAATGGTTCAGGCCCGCCTGCCAGATTTCGACCAAGCAGTTGGTCAGCGGGAGACCATTCATCACACCAGTAGGCCGATTGGCGAATGGCCAGCGGTCGATATATCCAAGTTGCTTGGCCATCTCTACCACGGACTGGGCCATGTCCTGCGCTCGCTGTGGTTCAATCATGGTCAACAGAGGCATTTCACTGCGGTAAATATCCCAGCCGGACCAGTTGGCGTAAATATGTTTATGGCCTGCCGGCACATGGTGAATCTTATCGTCGTAACCGATGTACCGGCCATCGACATCATCAAACACACTTGGCAACAGTAAGGTATGGTAAAGAGCAGTGTAGAAAACCCTACGATGCGTTAGCGAACCGCCTCGCACGGTGATGACGGACAGCGCCTTATTCCATCGGGCGTGCGCTTGGGCACGCATGGCGGAAAAATTAAATTGCGGCATCTCGGCGTGGAGATTCCTCTTAGCGCCGCCGACACTGACAAACGATATGCCAATTCGAACCTTCACCACCCTTGTGTGACCGGTTGACGGATAGCTTACAAAAGCTCCGATGGGCGGACCGGGAAGCCGCAGCTTAAACGCCGGGTTGGCTGCGGTGATCGCGGCCCCGACATTTTCACGCTGTACCTGATTGGCCACGTGTGGCTTAATGGCGGTGCCTTGCCATACGCCGTAGGTTTTGAACGGCCGGCTGAATTTCATGACGAAGTAGACCGTAAATGGCTCGTTGGTTTGGCAGAACGTCAAGCTGGTAACCGAACCGGTAATGGTATGGTCGTTGAGGATATGGATATTAGAAGCCACCGTTGTGGTGACGGTATGGCTGATGGGGACCAGAATATTGGCCTGTTTGCCGGCCGGGAAAGTAAACTTTGCCATGCCGCAGCGGGTAGTGGCGGTCAATTGGGCGTTGATGCCCCAGGTTTTCATGAACACGCGATAGTAGCCGGGAGAGGCCGCCTCCTGTTTGTGGCTGAAATTAAAACCGTATTGTTGCGGCTGCACTTGCAGCGGCCCAGTGGTAGCCGTAAAAAAAACATCGCCATAGCTGGGACACCCAACGCCACTGAGGTGCGTCATACTGAAACCGCTTATGTGGTTTTGCTGATAAATGTAGTAACTGTTGGTGTGCATGTCCGGGCTTAGTTCCACCATGCCGAACGGCGTAATCGCCCCTGGAACGATGTCACCGCCCAATGCAGTGCCCACAAAAGGGTTAACCAAGGCCGCTAAATCTGCGCCGTATGCGACCCTGCCTGCGGGTATCAGCAGCGCCAAGAGCATGGTCATCAAACTCATCCGGATCACGAACCGATATACGCGGGGGAAATACTCTTGCAACATGAAATCTCCTTGTACGTGCGCGATCGCAGCCATTTATCAGTAACTGTGCATCCTACTTAGCGTCACTCCCGACTGCAATGTTGGAATGAATTTGAAAGTGCGATGGGGGTAGTTCTTTTGAATGATCCACGACAAACGCGGTGGTCGCCGTGATATTCCCTGTTATGACCGCCCCGACACAATTGTTCGTGATGCCCACGATTGTTTTTCGGCTCTTGGCGGGGACCGGATGAAATCGGCAGTTACTGATGATGGCAGGTGCACCGTCGCAGAGGATCGCGGGCTCGCCGCGATTATGCATATCCCAAGCCCCGTTGAAATTACAGCCGATGAGGCTCACCACACCGGCACCCTGCACCGTTCCGAAGTGTTTGAGGTTGCCACCCCAAAACGCGCAATTGGTCATGCATACCTGTCCGGTATTGGCCGAATTAATGATAAACACCTGCGGGTCCGAACCCAGATAGGCCGCAAATTCGCCATTGGTGATCTGCAGCCCGACAATGGATTCGGCTGCATCCACCTGCACCGGATAGTGGCAGGTGTCTGCCCCCAAACCCAGAAAATTACCGTAGCAGGCACCACTTGGTGTCTGGACAAAATGGTAGCCAGTGTGATATTGGAAGCAAAACGTATTAAAAACATACTGGGCATCGCTGCGGCCAAAACGAAAGGCGGTGCCATGGGTCTCGACCCACGTATCCAGCGGGGTATTAATTCCACCCCAGAAGGGAAAAAAATGAATGTTTTCGATACGTCCAACATCGTAGCACTGGTCTACGTAAACGCCCGTCTTCATCGGGCGCCCATAGACCCTTGCGATGTAATGTCGCCCGGCACCGGTAAGGTTGATTCCCTGGTACGGATTGGTAAGCGCCACGTCAATGACCGATAAATCCTGCGGGAAATGCTGGCTCTGGATGGTCCAAGAATACGGTGCCGGCTCGACGGCTTCAGGATCTTGTTCAGGATAATAAATTGCGAGCCCGCGGATCGTGCAATTATTGCCTGCGACGCCAATAAATGGTGGCCCATCTTCACGGCCCCGCCCCTGGGTCGGCAGCAGCTCAGTTCCGCCCGCCGAGCCGGCAATATATGCCGGTGGAGCGCGAAACACCCCCTCCAGGGTTGTATTAGCTGGGATGGTTAAGTGCCCTTTGAAAAGGTATCTCCCAGCCGGTACGTGCACAATGCCCCCACCGCGTGCGTGGACCAAATCCAGCGCCCTCTGAAACGCCGCGGTGTTGTCCGTTTTGGCATCGCCCCGCGCGCCACAATCACGCACATCAAGAGCGATTAAATTGGGCGCAGTGCCCCCGTCGTGCGGTTGCGCCGCCCTCACGGCATGGCGCCCAGCTACCACCGCACCAGCCATTCCGGCCATCGCCAGCCAATTGCGTCTGGAATATTCCGCCATTTTATGAATTCCCTTCAATCACATAGGCCGGCGTCCCGTCCATTTACAACGCCAACAAAAGAAATTGATTACCACGCAACTGTGGGTTTTTAGGACAGAACATCAACTGTCAACTTTGGTCAGCCAAGCATCCACCCGCCGCCGCGGTGGCTGAGGCTCACTGGGGCGGAAGGGATCTATTGCCACACGACAGCGAATTATCCAAGAGCCACTGGCGAGCTGTGCAGGCTACCATCCAAAATATATGCCGAAACCATAAAAACGCACCTTGATATCAGACATTGGCACCCAGTGGACCGAGCCGTCGTTGTACAACTCGTGCTCTCCTGCGGGCAAATAGTTTCCGTTGGTACCGTCCACGTGATTGGACCACGGTGCTCCAGCGATGGGCCAAGTGGTGGTGAATCCCGCCGTGGCGGAGACATTTGAGAACAGGGCGTTGTCCGTTACCAAAATCGTTCCGTCACCGGACTGAGGATTAAGCGCCGGCTCGTGCGCGGGGTCGCCGTTGACGAAACTCCAAGAGCCGAGCGTACCAGCACTGGCAGTGCCGCTGGCCACCGGTCCCTGCCCAGGCGTGCCGTCGTAGATGCCATCTACGGCACCCACATCGTAACTCGTCTTGTAATTAAGTCCGTAGTCGACCCAGTAGCTGTATCCGGTGAGGAGATACCAGTTGTCAACGAGCCCCTGCGTATCGTAATGGGCAGGCGAAACCATCTCCTGCTGGGTAAGCCCGCTGCTCGTCTCCGGGCAGTACAGCAGGCTCATGCCAGCCGATGTCGGGTTCAGGATACCGGGCCTGACGGTTGATGGGATCATGCCCGCGCCTGCCACGCCAAATGAGTCGTAGTACAACAACCCCAGCCCCGCCATCGGATACGTTTCTTGGCCCCAGTTGGTGATATCCTGAAACGGGTATTCGCCCACGAAGGCCAGCGGATATTGACCGCGGTATTCGCCAGCGTATTCGTGCAGCGCAATGCCAATCTGCCTTAAATTGGAGGCGCATTGGATTCTCTGGGCTAATATTCTCGCCTTGGCCAGCGCCGGCAGGAGCAATGCCATCAGGATAGCGATTATGCCAATCACCACCAACAATTCAACAAGGGTAAATGCGTGGCGCTTCATGAGATGGCCTCCGTTTTTTGATATCGATAATACCGCCAAAAGCCAGGCGCCATAAGCCAAAAGTTGGCCATGGCCATTCAGGTACGTCGCCGCTTGGTTAACAGAAGCAGACCGGATACGCCCCCCACCATCAGCCCCAGAGTCGCTGGTTCAGGCACAGGTGAAAATGAGAGCTCAAAGTTGCTGAACTGGCCGGAGGTGGCAATGGTATTCAAACCAACGGCGGTAATGGCGGGGTTGGATGAGAATCCCTCGACCGGCGATACCGCGGTGCCGTTGTCAAATACTTGGTAGGTCCAAGCGCTGCTTCCCGTGTTCAGCACAATCGAGAGTTTTTGGATTTCGGTGGCACTGCTGCCAGTTGGGGGAGAAAAGTTTTGGCCGTAGACCGTGGCAGCGGGACCGGTGAAAAGCGAACCGATATAGGTGCCACTGGAGGGCGGAGCATGCACCAAAGTCCAAGGTGTGGCGCCCGGTCCGCCGCCCGAATCAGGCTGATCAAAGCGATTGTTGGTTATTGGATTCGTCATAAAGCCAAGCGCAAGCCAGGCGTTCGCAGCAGTTGTCTGCATGCCTACCGACAGGGTGTAGACCTGTCCACTGCTGGGTGTGAAGTCGAGGTAGGCGATGATGCCGTTACCAGTCGACGTTGTCGCGGTGCCGTTATCAGCGAACCCAGCGTAACCGGTGGTAACGCCAGCGATCCAAGTTGGGCTGCTGCCATTATCAGTGGTCGGTGCGGCACCGTTCAACGGTGTGGTTGAACTGCCGCTGAAACTATCTTGATAGATGACGGTGCTGGCCGACGCCGCGCCAGCCATCAGGCCGCCCAATCCCAGTGTCCCGAGGGCTATTGGAGCCAGCCCCAGAACTGCCAGGGAACAACCACGACAAATCGAAAAACCTTTAGAACCCATAAAAATCTCCTCGCTCCTCGTGGGAGCCTATCAGGTTTCCCGCCGACCGGGCGGGGTGCGGGTCCACGCGCCAACTGCGCCGGGGACATTGAATTTACTGCAACCGTTCGCGGCCTTTCGAGCCGCCAGACTTTTCACCGCCGCGATCCGTATCGAACATTTAAGATACCGATCACTGATACCGGTACCTTCATTGTACAGCAGAAGGCATCCAAGGCAAAGCCTTATTGCCGATAATTTGTCAAACTCTTGCTAGCTAACGCCCTATAACCTTTCGGAGAACTATGGGTGGCGCCGTTTTTTTTGAATATTCCGAATTTGGCTCTTCGTTGGCCTCCGACGTGGGGCCGGCCCAATGGATCCGCCATCCTGCCAGGTGACCGGAAGCACGTGATGCGGTAAATCATATCCCGCCATGATGTCGGAGCCGCTCTTGCTCCTCGCCATCATATCCAGCAATATGTCCATGGCCGCACTTCCCATTTCGCGTGCAGGCTGGCGGATGGTTGCCAGCGATGGTGTCAACAGGCGGCACGACGGATCACCATCAAACCCGACCACGCTGACATCTTCCGGAATTCGCAACCCTGAGGCGCGAATAGCCTCGTATCCGCGTATTGCGGCATGGTCGTTATTGTAAAAAATAGCGGTTGGCGGATCCGGCAAGCCGAGGAGCTCTCTGGTAAGCCGGTCGATCTCAGCGAATGGATCCTCCATCAGGGTTGCCCGGAGCTCACGATTGAGCGACCGGTCAAAGGGCAGATTGGCGTCGGCGAGCGCATCCTGCACACCTTGGGCCCGCTGCCGGGTGGTGTCGGCGGAAAAACTGATGTACCCAATCCGGCGGTGGCCGCGCTGGATTAGTTCCCGTCCCACCAGATAGCCACCGCGATAGTTGTCCGCTAAAACGGTTGGGACATCAATATCGCGAAGAGATTCGTCGACCAGAACAAATGGATATCGGGCGGCCTTGAGCCCATAGAGCACCTCTGCAAAACGCTTGTGGTGAAGCGACCAGATGATCGCGCCGCGGGCAGCCGTAGCAGGTAGGTGGCGTAGAGTCTCCAAGTCGGAGTCGAAACTGCCATGGGCGTCGTAAACCTGCGTCTGCACACCCACCCTTAGGGCCGCGGCTTTTGCTCCACCGGCCATCTCAATGCAAAGATGCGCCGCCAACCTAGGCACCACCACCTGTATCCAGTGGGTTACGGAAACCGGCCCCCGAACGTATAGCCCCTTGCCTGGCCGGCGTTCCACCCGGCCATCGCGAACGAGAATATCAACGGCGCGCCGGACCGACCGACGGCTTGCCCCTTCACGCCGCGCTAAGTCATATTCAGAAACGAGAAACTGGCCCGGCTGTATATTTGGCTCCGCCAGCAACCGCCTGAGCTTTTGCAATAGCTGTTGGTAGATGTGCAATGCAGGCTTGGCACTGGCTCCGGAACTGGTGCTGCTCATGCTGGTAGTTTACCGTACCCGCAGCACGCGGACGAGTGACAGCAAGGAGTCTGTCCAAGTATAACGGGACTGCGATGTGCCGGAAACGCTCCGGATGCAAGGCGTCGGGCCGTGCCGGCCCGCAGGTCAAGGTGTTTTTGCGGTCTTGCCAATGCGCCTTTAACTTCTCACCAGCAGTTCAACGTCCGCTGGTTTAAGTCCGGCGGCAGTTGCCCGCACATGGATCATTCCGCCTGTTCGGCCCGCCCGCGCCAAGACCATGCACCAGCCGTTGAACGCACTGCGATAATTGGCCTGATTAGGTTCGTGACAATTCGGATCACCATTGCCGACCCCAGCGTTGACACCTGCTCCGGTAACGGTGAAATGAACCCGGTTGTTTGCCGTGGGCACCACGCGCCCGGCCGCATCGACAACTGCGACGGCTATAGGCACGGTATCCTGGCCACCGGCCTGAAGAATATGCCGGTCTGCCGTCAGGAACATCGCCGCTGGCTGCGCAGTGGTTTCGATGCGATGGGTCGCAGCAAGTACCCCGCAGTTGTAGCCATGGGCGTCAATATGCCCCGGTGTATATGGCACTTCCCATTGCAGATGCTTCATAGGCGGCATCTTCTTGCGTCCATAACCCCTGCCATTGATACGCAATTCAATTTCATCACAGTTGCTGTAGCACCAAACACTGATGGATTTGCCTTCATGCCCCGGCCAGTTCCAATGGGGGAAAATATGCACCAGCGGTTTATCGCCCCACCATGCCTGGTAATACATGGCGATATCCTTGGGAAAGCCGCACATGTCCAACACCCCGAAATGTGAATTTATAGTGGGCCACGCGGTGGGAGAGGGCTCTCCGCGGTAATCAAAGCCAGTCCAGATAAATCCGCCTGCTATATATTGATCCGCTGCGACGATGGGCCAATACGACTGCATGGTGTCGTTGTATGAACTGACGAACCCTGCAGCGATATCGGTTTTATAGATGCCGCGGTCCATTTCGGAATTTCCAATTTCACTTCCGAACATACGGGCCTCAGGATGATCTTTATGAAATTTGGCATAGTAGTTCGGTGCATAATTGCACCCCTGCAAATCTTCCACGGCTTCAAAACCGCGAAGTTTTTTCAGGTCGGCCCGCGCCTCCCAGCCGCTCTGCGGGCCCTGGCTGTAATTGGCGTTCATGGCACAGGTGATCGGTCTGGTCCGATCATATTGGTGTATGGATTTCATCAGATACGCAAAAACTTTTTCTCCATATTCGCTGTTCTGCACAAACATTTCTTCATTGCACAAAGACCACATGATGACGCTGGGGTGATTGCGATCGCGCAGCACCATCTCATCAACGTGCCATGCATTTTTGTATGGATCGCCGATGTGGCTCTTCGGTGTATAGTCATCGCTGAGGTGACGATTTTCATCCATCACCAGCACGCCGAGTTCATCACATGCGTCATAATATGCCGGGGCCATCATGTTGTGAGAGCAGCGAACCGCATTACAGCCCAATTCTTTCAGCTTTCGCACCCGCCAGTACCACAAGCTGTCTGGCGCACCGATGCCCACCCCCACAAAATCCTGATGGTTGCATGTCCCTTTGAGTTTCACGTGCTTTTCATTGAGGAAGAACCCATGGTTGGCGTCATAACGCAACGTCCGAACACCAAATTTCTGTTGATTAAAATCAACCCGCTCCTCACCACGCCTTACCACCGTCAGCAGCGAATAAAGATGGCGATCTTCCAGTGACCATAGCGATACCTTCGATAGCCGGGCAGTCTGAAGCAATTCGGCGGTATTGCCTGCCGACACCGTCAATTGACCCGATACGGTAGCCATCAGAGTTCCCTTGGTGTCCAGCACATGGGAATCAATCGTCAGGTGCTGTTCATCCGATGAATCATTGACCAGGCAGGTTTGGATGCTCAATTCGGCCGACGGATGGGTACAGACATCGTGCACCTTGCTGACGACGTAGATGCCCCACGGTTTTACATGCACCGGGTCGGCAACGTTCAGCCATACATGTCTGTAAATACCACCGCCCTCATACCACCAGCCTTCAAATTCCGTTGGATCAACATACACGGCCAGTACGTTATCCCCACCAAATTCAGCAACGTTGGCAATGTCGAAGCGGAAGGGGGTATAGCCACCGCGATGTCGCCCCAGAAAATGGCCATTCAAATATACGTGTGCATCGCGATAGACACCTTCAAAGTCGATCCAGATGGCTTTGCCTCGGTCGGATTCCGCAAGCGAAAAATGCTTCCGATACCACGCTGGAAACACCGGCAGATAGCCATGACTCTTACTGGCTTTAGGATTGTAATTTCCCTCGACGATAAAATCGTGCGGTAATTGCACCACGCGCCAAACACTGTCATTAAAATTTTTGGCAACCTGTGGAAAAGCCGCCTTACTGCCAAGCTCCGCATGATTGGCAGGTTTGGCAGCGAGGGCCTGAAAACGCCAGTCGGCATCCAGCAGTTCGCGCCGGCGGGGGCAGGTGGCTGCGGTCGAGGCGTCTTCCGCAATGGATTGTCCCTTAGCCGGAACCGCCCATTGAGTCAGCGAAGTGGAGGCGGCGACGAGCAAACCGGTCTTGATGAATTCTCTACGCTGTAACATTCAACATACTCCGCGATAGACTGCCATCGCCGCGAATCCAGTTGGGGTGTAGCCCATTGTGCGCATGGCGACGCGTAAGTTTAACGCGCAAGTTTCCATCATGCGATTGTTGAGGTGAATACGGGATGCGGATGCAGCGCGGTGAGTGGCAATTTTCCCGGGCAGCCGCACCGGGCAAGCCCGGTGCTATGTACGGGGAAAACTGCAGCGGGCGGCTGGCGCTTACGCTACGCGCCATCGCCATCGGTGATCACAGGCAGGAATGCCTGTGCCACCTTGAGTGCCGCGTATGGCTTCGGTCGGAAATGGAGAAACGGGCTCCCAGTGCTCTGTCACACCCGCGATTCGATTGGCACCATGCACGAATGTGCGAACGCAAAGGCCGCAATTAAACATGGCGGCGGTTACACAATCGTCGGTGCGTACGGCACCATCACGACATCGAGGTTAATTTCGCCGGTATTGTTTTCATCGTGCCGCAGCATAATGGTGTTATTCCCCGCAGCCAGTGGCAGATACATGGCGATATCTTGCCAAGTATCCCAACTTGGTGTGGAGGGTATTTGTAATTCTCCAAACAGGATGCCATTGACATACACATTCATGGTTTTAATGGTATCAAGATAAGCATTGGCCACGCGGAATACCGCGCGATAATGGCCTGCGCTATGCCGCCGCAGATAATAGGTCGCGGCTGTACCCGGCAGCGTAAAGCCCGCGATAAAACCACTGGCGCTATACCCGGTATGGTTGGTGGCAATACCAGGGCGCGGGCTTGGCACAAGACCGAAGAGATGGATGTAAGGATTACCTGTGTTCAGAGGCACCGTTGGCGGCGTGGGGCCCGAACGGGAGGCGTCATCAGCATTCAAAATCTCCACTTCCTTATGCACCATCTTCGTGCCGCGCAATTGGAGATTTACTTTTTCCCCGGCGGGAACCTTTACCAACGTCACCGGGCCAATAACGTCCACATCCGTCAGCCAGCCCGTATGCTGCTGCGAAAGCGCAAAGCGGCTCTCCACCGTGTTGGCGGCTTGGCCGTTGACCGTAACCTCGGCCGCCGCCTGGCCATGAATCCGCAATACAAAGTGTTTAACGGTGGAGCGATAGCTGCCAACCGTGGATGAAATACCGATATCCGTGTGCTCTTTGTGCCTCTGGGCGGTAATGACCTGATAATGGAACTGCCCGTGCTGGTAGTCATAGGAGTCGCCATCATCATCGTAAAATTCACCCTGAGTCTTTTTAGCCGCCGGATATATATCCAGATAGATCATCTCCGGTTTAGCGGTGTGAATGGCCCTTACAGGATCGGCCGTTGGAATAATGGCTCCATCTTTGATAAACAGCGGCCAATCCATCCAGGAGCCTACATTAAGCTGGTAATGGATCCACCTGCCGCCTTTGAGCCGATCACCACGAAAATAATCGATCCAATCTCCCGGTGGCAGATAAAGCCGGCGGGTGTTGGATTCTTCTTTTCCGGTACCCATTTTATAGAGCACCGGCGCACAAAGAATCCAATCTCCGAACATCCACTGATCCGTTATCGAAGCAACATTGGAGTCCTTGGGATAATCAAAGGTGAGAGGACGGACACTACCTACACCCGTTTTAGTACTGCCGGCATGTTCTAGGGCATAGACATAAAAGAACCAGCTATAACGCTGCCGAATGGCCTGTTTGACAGTCTCACAAGCCTGATCGCCAAATACCCACGGCTGGCGACGTTCTCCAATTTCACAATGGGTGCGTAAAGTGGGGCAAACGGCGGTGAACTGGAACCAGCGGGTGTAGCATTCCGAAGTTGGGTGGCCACCAAAGCCGCCGGTATCCTGGGCCCAGCGCATCTGTCCAAGATAAATGGTGTTGATCATGGCCAAGGTTTGCTGCCGCATGACTTTAAAACCTGTGTTGATGTCTCCCGACCATGTGGCGTAAGCGTAGCGTTGCGAACCCAGATAGAAATTGCGATTCATGGACCATACGCGGTTCCTGGGGCGGTCCTGCCGCTGGCCTTCATACAAGGCCTGCTGCATGTGCAGGAATTCAAAGTTTCCCATGAAGCAATAATCGGCTTCGTCATTCCAGAAGCCCGCAATGCCCCGCTGCATGCAGCGGTGCGTCCAAGTAGCGCGCCAATACCATTGCCGACATAAGGGGTTGTAAAAATCCAGACAAATTTGATCGGTAAACCATTTTGTATAGGGCTGAATGCTCGGCATGACAAAGCCCAATTTTTGCGCTGCCGCAGCCTGCGTGGTGATCTCACTGATGGCGCCCCGCATAGTGTTGAGAACCACCCGAGGCTTCATGATGCCCGTGATTTTGCATTCCAGTTCGCGTGTCCAGTTTATCAGCGCGTCAGGATTATCCAGCGGATAAAGGGCTTGGGAATACTGCACCGGATTCCAGCGGAATTCACCATAATGGCTGGCACCCCAGTCTTTCCAATCATAATCCAGTGTGAAATTATCTATGGGTATATCCAGCGCCCGATAAGTTTCCAGGTAGCCACGCAGCACGGTTTGATTGGTACCCCATTGGGAATTGGTAAAACCATATGCCCACTTCGGAAATAGCTGCATTCTGCCCGATGCCAGAGCCAAACCGCGAAAAATATCATACGGCGATCCCACCAGCAGAAATACGGTTAAACTATTAGGCCGGAAATATCTTCGGGCGTACTGATTGGGCTTGGGATTACCGTAATAAAAGCCGATCTCTCCCGGTTTAATTTGGAAATACCCCCCATCCGAATCCACGAGAATGCCGTAGCCGCCGGTAGTCCAGGTAAACGGCGCCCCGCCGCCACCTTCAAACGACGCTTCAACCTTGTAAGTATCGTTGGGAACGCTGGAACCATTTTTCACAACCGGCAAAAGTCTTGGAGACCAGCACCCAGAATTACGGATACCGTAAAATGTGTCATCTCGCGGGTGCCGAAAGCGAAATCCGGTTGTGCCCTGATTTTTGGGATCCACACTCAGGCTTTGATCGGATGTCTGATCCAGCAACACGTTGCCCGCGCTATCCAGCAGCGTCAAGCGGCAAGGGTTGCGGCTGATGTGGAGTTGAAACTGATCCGTATGCAAACGTATGGGATCACCGGCCGTTTTGAAACTGGTCGATGGATTGCCAGGGTAGGTGGGATGTGGGTCTAACACCGGCGTATGCGGATCGCTCTTACCATCGGCCAGCAGGTCCAAGCGTAAGACGCCCGGGGCGGGCGTTTGCACGCGTAAAACAGTTGTACCGATGTTGACGTGCAGGCCATGAGCATCCACCCGCACTGCGGTAACCGCACCGAGTTGCGCGGCCGATTGCGCTTCTGCGGACGATTCCGAAGCAGCCATCGCAGTGGCCGCCGCTGTTGTGGAAATAACTTTGAGAAAGTCGCGTCGATTTTGCATGGGGATAAACCTCTCCTAAGTACTGGCGGATGTTGGCGTCACCCGGCGTGATGACACGCAAAGTCCAAATGATAGCAGATGGCCGCACACGGGATTCCTTTGCGGCCGAATGTAGCGGCCCGACATAAAAAAACAAGTTTCGATCCGGTAGGAGTCTGTCCAAGCAATAGCAGTACCAGCGCATATTCACACCACATTGGCACACTGATGTCGCCATGCTGTCAGCACCGGTCGATGGGTTAATGCAAACCGTGCTTAATTCGTACCTTGGCCGAGACATTATCGACATAGAACGTGCCGCTTGGCGCACTGCCGGTGGTCATGGATACAACAAAGTGCACGCTGCCACCGCTGATTGCTTTCAATGGTGTGGCAGTGACGGTAAATTTCTTCCAGTGCGTGGTGGAAAGCTCTGATGGTCGAATGGTCAAATAATTCTGATTAAGCCACTGTCCGCCCGGGAAGTGGAATTCCACCCCGAGGCGGGCAACGGCGGAGCCGCGTAAAGGCGAATGCGTATCCGCTTTCAGATAGGCAGAAAATACCACCGTTTCCATGGCACTGAATGGCATATTAAGACCCTGCCAGTACCCTTCGATGGCATTGGGGGATGAAGCGCGGAACCGCAGTGATTGCACGCCGGAACGGGCCGCCGTTTTGGTTATGCCGACTGATGATTTACTCTGCGGCACATTGCCATAGTACAACCAATTGGCGGGCGCCTGATGCTTCAGGCCATTGCTGGCCGGGTAGCGAAATGCGCTGTTATGCAACAGCATGGCCACAGCGTTCGTTCGTACCTTTGCTGAGGTATCATCGACGTAAAACGCGCCGCCCGGAGAATTGCCGGTGGTCATGGAAACAACAAAATGCACGCTGCCACCGCTGATTGCTTTCAATGGTGTGGCAGTGACAGTAAATTTTTTCCAGTGCGTGGTGGAAAGCTCTGATGGTCGAATGGTCAGGTACTGCTGATTGAGGAATGGGCCGCCCGGAAGGTGAAATTCCACCCCGAGGCGGGCAACGGCGGAGCCGCTCAATGGAGAATGTGGATCCGCTTTGATATAGGCAGAAAACATCACGGTTTCCAGGGCGTTGTATTGTGCGCGAAGCCGCTGCCAGTAACCTTCGATGGCGTTGGAGGATGACGCGTGAAACCGCAGTGATTGCACGCCGGAACGGGCCGCCTTTTTGGTTATGCCGACTGACGATTTACTCTGCGGCACATTGCCATAGTAGAACCAATTGGCGGGCGCCTGATTCTTCTGGCCATTGCTGGCCGGGTAGCCGAAGCCGCTATTGTAAAGCCTCATCTTGTGAACGACGGAGACGGTCTTGGCGGACGATCGGCCATTGAAGACTATCAGCCCCGCGCTTAAGCCGACCGCCGCAAACAAAGCTATTGAATAAGTCTTTCTCACAACTGTTTCTCCAAGCTTGTGGATGGCCAACCCCGATGGCACGAGTTGCCATAAGGAATTTAGCCAACGGAAATTGACTGCTGCGGAACACCCACAGCTTGTACCTTACGGGTATAAATTTCGGTCCCGGTGGATACATACAGGGTCTGCATGTCGTGATCGCCGAAACAGATGCCCGCCAATTGTCGTTCATGGACCGGCACAATGGCATAAACCAATCCACCTTCGCCACCGCTGGTGACAAAAACCTGAATCCCCAGCCGCGTGGCAGCGTAACCCCAACCATTTTGATCAAAGCACACCTGCCCGATGCCGCAATTGTTGGCGGAATCAGGGACATGCAACCAATAAAAGGGTTCTCCATAACGCAAGTCGCCATTTGCCAGCACTTGATAATTCCAGCCATGATGCCCGTTGTGTTCACCCACGCACAACCACGAACCATCGGGCGTAAGCCCAATACCGACAGCACCGTTTATTCCTTCAGCAACCACTTTCTTCTTGCCGCCGGGTTGGACCAGCCATACTTTGCCGGCATGGAGCCGGTCTTCATTGGCTTCGGTCACATAGATTAAGCCATTGCGGGTCACGGTCAGGCTCCGCCCGGCGATGCCTTCGGTTACCACGTGCATGGATCCGGATGCGTCGAACGCAAGTATCCGCGACTTGGCAGCCTCCGCCACATAAAGCCGGTCGTGTGGGCCGAATGCCAGTCCGTTATTGCCGGGACTTACTTTGGTGAAAAGCTCAAATTTTCCAGATTTGATAAAGCGACATATTTCTCCGGTAGAGGGGTTCTGGAAGAAAACGCGTCCATGGCTGTCGCTGGCCAAGTCTGCGACGGTGGACGTTTCAGTCACAACCGGCTTGGCAACATAACCTGGAAAATGATATTCTGAGCTGGCGGCCGAAGCCTTGCTTTCAACGGCGATGCGCCAGCCTTCGCCGGGTTTGACCAGCCGGTTGACTACCGCATTACCGGGAGTTCCCGCGGTTACGGGTTTGGGCCAGTCTTTCCAAAGCCAGCGTACCACATCGGGGAAAAAGGTGACAGCCGGCCCCGCGCAATGCCCCCATATACCCCAGATGTGATTGACCTCATAACCCGAATAGAAAAGAGCGCGTTCCATGGCCTGGTTGGCCAACCACCAATCGCCAAGTTCCGGGCCGCCCCACCACTCATCGTGCGACCCATCGATCATAAACACGCGTAAGGGCTTATTTTCCGTCTTGCGTACGAGTGTCGGGTACCGATCAGCTCCGCGCATGGCCACCGCCGTCATACTCCAGAGGAAGACCCGGCGAAACAGGTCCGGGCGCTTCCATCCCACTGTAAACGCTGCCACCGCACCAGTGCTGCCGCCGGTGATGCACCGATCATTGGGATCATCCGACAAAATAATGGACCGCCCGTCCGAGGTCTTTTGCTTCTGCACGGCGGGCAGCAATTCGTGTTCGATAAAATCGGATAAAACGCTGGTTATACTGTCAAACTCGAAACTGCGGTCGTACCGCGGATCATTGGTATTCCCGACGGGTTGTGTCACCCCGGACACCAGCCCAATGCAAATCGTGACGGGCATCTGTTTTTGATAAATGAGATTGTCGCAGATGACGGGCGGAACCATTAAATTATCCATCGACAGCATCACGCAGGCCGGTTTGTCGGCCTTGTACTGAGCCGGGACGTAAACGAATATGGTGCGTGTAGAACCCGGAAAGCATATTGAGTTGTCCATGGTGAAAGTAAAAACCTGGCCCCGCGGCACCCACAGTTGGGCCTGCATTTCCGGAGGTTCCGGATATGGGGGTTTGCGCACGGACAGGGGGCGATCGAATTCCGCTATTTGGGCGGGGGTTGCCGAATAAGGGAGCGAAGTGCTGAGAACGGCAGAATCGACATTTTTTTGTTCTGCCACGGCCACTGCTGGCACCGTGAGGGCCGCGGCGGCACCAGCAACCGTTGACTTAAGAAAATCTCTGCGTTTCATGCGTAGCCGTACCTTTCTATATTAAATAAATATACAACCGTTCACAACGTCTGCGCCATTCAAGCTCGCCAAGGGTCTGACCGCTAAGTCAAATATATTGCGATCCATGTGAAACGCAAACTCATCTTTGTTTGTCATGGCCCATGGATGGGCCGATGCCAGACTCAGGGCACATTGACCAGAAAAGCGTAGCGCCGCATAATCACGGCATCGGAGCGCCCGTAGCGCAATTGGATAGAGCGCGTGGCTTCGAACCACGAGGTTGCAGGTTCGAGTCCTGCCGGGCGCATTTTTCCCGCGAGTCGGCGCTGCGCACGAAATTTTATTTGGATAGCGCGGCGGCCACTCTATTGAACCCGCGATATGGGACTGGAGAATCAGGTGCCCGAATTTGGCTGCCACCAATGGAACAAGTTGGCGAGTCGCTTGCGGCTCTCATGGTCGGTAAGCAAAAGCCTGTTCGATTTTATCAGGCAGTGCTCCGGGTCCTCACCCGTGGGGGCTTTTTCTACATTGAAGCCCAACTGGATGACATCGTCCTGTTTGGCGAAACCAACGCGCGAATCGGCACTTGTGCGGCGAAGCTTGAGAAAGTTTTCCGCAGACTGATGTAGGCTCCCCATTGTGCAGGCGGTTACCGATATGCCATCTTCAATTCTCCCGGTGGCGTTATTCCGCCGCGGTTTAAAATTTTCGCTCGTTATTCGGTGGGGCTGCTTACCTTGGAACTGAATACTGCCGGGTATGTGGCGTAGTAGAACGGCAACACCCGCTTCGTCCCTCGAGTCGGTCATCATGTCGTCTCCGGACCGCCATATTTACGGAAGCTTCTTCAGGTAGCGCATCAAGCGTTCGTCGTCATCTTGGCTGGGTGTCCCGTCGTAAAAGATGATGCCCCCATCAAAGTAGTCATTTTTCTGATATACGAACGTCACCACATCGGGCTTCTGAAATTCGATCTCGATTCCCTCGCGATCCGCTGCCTGCCAAGCGAGGAGTAGGCCGCCGTCGGGTGTGGGGCGTAAAAATGGTTCGGTAACATTCGGCAGGCGGTGGATTAGGGCCTCGACAAATCCTGCTGCGGAGTTCAAGACTGCTTCGCTTGGCGCGGGCGAGCCTTCACCGTCCCAATCTGAATTTAGTTTCGCCAAATTCTGAAGCTGCGCGACGAACGCTTGATACCAGGGCGCTGCCGATGAAGAGTTTCTCATCGCGTTGCTATCCGTCGACCAGCAAAGGAGGGCATCGGTAGGCGTGGTGACGTCGGATACAAATCGCCCCTCGGATGCGTAGCCGGCGTGCGGATGATTACTGGTGTTCGTCAACATATTCCCATTCCCCATGCATATCTGGACTGGTGAGGTCATAAAATCCATTAACAATCCATTCGTGGCCAAGATCAAGCCAAGCCAGTGCTTGGTCAGGTCCTCTCTCGGCAGGCATCCCGCGCGCCGTCAAACGAAATTCGATGATGTTACGAGCATCTGGCGTTTCCAGTGGGCCGTGAATCAGCACGTGGAGCCGTCCGAGATTATTCTGGATCGGAAAGGCCGCAGTGTAGGTAATCCGGTCGGCCTGCGGCTGGAAACTGGAAGCGCGATCCCCCGATAGCTGCGGAAAGCAGCGTCTCGCTGCTGCGTGTACCGCTCCCGCCTCGTGTGAGATCGGAATCTGGTTTACATAGGTTACCTCACACTGGTTAATGGCCAACTGGCCAAGCCCGTGTTTGCGGATATGGTCCTCGAATTTTTTGAAATATTTTACAAAATTCGCCCTATTTTTTGTGTATGTGGGGTACTCCGCGGCCCCCGGCCTTGTACGCGCCCAGCCATGAATGAACCGGTCCCTCTGCAACTGTATACCGCCCTGGCCATTTTCCAATGTTGTTGGTGACCGATACCACACCCGGGGCAACGGCAGATTGCCCCCAATTTGCCATTGGATCGGTGCCACGTGATAGCCTTGGGTGTCAAATCGCTCGAAGGCGGGCGCAATCGGCTGGCGCTCTTCGACGATAGGGAATTCTTCTTTGACATCCAGCCAGAATAAACCAAAGTCGACCATACGTAAGCCGGAGAGGGGAGCAAACTGGACTGACAGCAAGGTCTCCACCAGAGGAGGTTTTGAAAATCTTGGCAGTGTCCTAGACATATTTCGGTAGCCCCGTACCGCTCGACCAACCACTGACGCTCGCCCGGAGGGATTCGCAAGCGGTGGCCGCGCGCATCCGTGAGTTTAGCCGCGACTGTCGCACTCGGCAACATTCAAACTCGGAACAACCCCGAAAATCCCACATCCGCGGCCATAAGGTGTAGCCGCCCAGTGCGTGTACCGGTTCAGCGCGAACAGGAGCAATAGCGCCTCAGGGACTATGGGCTTCTTCGCCCGCGAGTTAATAACCGACCGCCATCAATCACGGCTATACGCAAGGCGGCGGTGGACTATCATGTATCTTTTACATCAATACCTGTGAGGTGGATACAGTTATGCGACTTCCCCTGTGCTATGGCGTGCATACAAGGCGGAGATATAAAATGGGGCTTTGTATTCGAAGGATTTACGAGTAATCACATCTTCTCGCCCAAGCGTGCCGCACCCCTTCGATCTATATCTGCCGTGGAATTCTATCAGCAAGACAGTGCATTAAAGGCTTATCGTGAAGGAACCGGTTGGGGCATCACCTCACAATGGTTTGATAGTGATCACAAAGGGACTGAAATTAGCGCGTCATATCTGGTTGTGCCTTCGACACAACAAATGCTCATACTCCTGACGGCATCAGAAGATGATCTTCCGGAGGGTTCAGATGACGATTGATGTATTGGCTGAAGAATGGTTTCGTGGTGATAGTTCTTAGCTTATTGGGACCGCCGTGATTCGGAATCTAAATACGTTTCCACCATTACCACGCCACGAAGCAAAGGCCGTTGCGTACTCAAGTCCGAACGCCAACCGTAAGGGGTTTAGGAGATTACCTCGACGCACCGTTGATAGCCGATTCCATCTCATCAAGGACGGCCAGAATTTGTTCAAAGGTCGGAACCGGACCAAAAATCATCTCCCGCATGTTCTGATAATCCCGGCGAAGTTCGCCGAAGCGTGATTCAGGTGGAACAAGTCGAAGTGTGCCGGGGTGGGCCTTCGCGTATTGGGCTGATGCTGATGCGAAGAAAACGCTTTTATGCGCGGCAACTTTGAGTAGCAATTCCGTGTCTTTCATAGCCTCATGACCGATGCCATGCTCATACATTCGAACCAAATCGTAATAATGGCGCGACTGCCGATCACGCAAAATCTTATTGGCCGGGGCGTGGTGCCAAGCGTGCAGGATCGTCGCCTTTTTTCAGAAGGTGCGTTCAGCCGCCAAAACATGCACGGAGCATGTGGGTGATTCAAAGATTGCTGGGAAATCCTCTGCTACGTATAGAAGCACTGTGCCATTACCCGCGGGCCAATGATCGGAACGAGCGCCGATCTCCAAACGGACGACAGGGCCGATGTATGCTGGCTCTGTGTTCGATGTTGCCGTACCACTGACGGGATAGCGGAACACCAATGTCTGCTGATCGGTGGCGTCGCCAGCAAAGTTCAAAGCCCATGCTTCCCCGGCGACTTTACCAAGCGCACTGCCGAACGACCCACGAAGTTGGGGAAGAAGTGCGTCACGAATGAGTTCTCGGCAGATGTCCGTGAGCGAATCCAATCGCCTTTGACGGTGCTTGCCCGTCTTGGCGGCGGGATCGGAATTGCCGCTGAATCCCAAATCACTTTGGTTGAAGGATAGATCAATGTCTTCCGAAAATCGCTCTATCACTTTGAATACCTTGGCGAGCGATGTCCCCCCTTTAAAGAGTAATCCCGCTGGTGACGGGTTGAGCATACAGAGGCGTTTTAGTGTCCAACAGACCCAGAAATCTATTTCGATAATGGATGCACTCAATCCGTGTCACGCCGCGCCGCTACAGCGCGGAACAGGTCGGCTCGATCGCTGGCTGATCGTTGTGCGAATTTATCCATGCTTGGCCTCCGTCGGCTTACCGGCGTGGCCTGCGATCTGCCGGACGATGTCAGCCATCCAATCGGTGGTGTAGCGGGCATCTTTGAGCAGATCGTGCTTGTCCTTCGCCCGAATGACAGTCTTAAGCCGAGCCACAACGCTCGCGTCCACCGCTTGTTTACCTATGTGCCGCAGGGCTTGGAAAACCAAGGCGCTGGTCTGGCTGCCCGATGGCAGCTCTTTGAGAGCAACATGCTTAATCTGCAATTCCATCTTTCCGACGCGGATACGCCGAGATCGCCCATCGCTCAAATACACAAACTTGGCAGGCACCTGTGTGAATAAGCCAAAAATATTGGCGGCGACGGCGCCGGACGGGACCATGCGGCTGCCGGTTCGGCGACCAATCGCTTGGGCAATCTGGTTTACTTCCGGTACGACTGCGATCTTCAAACGAGGATTGACCCGCGGGTAGTAGTAAAGCCCACGCCCCAGACGCTGGATGTCGCCGGAACGAACCAATCGGGAAAGTGCTTGGTCGGTGGCATATCGCGTACCAATGTCGAGAAAATCCTTTGGAGTAAAGACCTCGCCCTGGCCAGTCGACCGGATGCGGTTAAGAATAATCTGTTTCACGGTATCCATAATAGCGGCCTCGTCAGAAAAGTGTATACGTTTTTCTGACAGACAGCAACCCTCTCGTTTTCGGTTGCCGATGGCGGGTGGGGCCAGCCAGCAGAGCCGTGTCATTCGATCTTTATCACCGAATCCCACCATGTGTGATATGGTTGCGGCAGACTATATGGAATTTGGTAACAGGGCTTATAGCGTGCCGATCTGCCGATTTAGTGTAGTGATTCGATGAAAGTAAATACAATATAGATGTCCTATTCATTCATTCTGAACCGATCCGCCGGCTGGTGCTCTGTCACGTCTACAAATTAGGATTGATTGGCCGCAAACACACCGATTTAGGGCGTCGGGCCGGCGGCGACTCTGATGAAGATGAGTCGTCAAAGCCCGAGAACGCCGCAGGCGGGGACACCCGTCGCCGCGTACGTCGCAATTAATACATAGTTATTTTCCGCGGCGGCGTTTATCCCGCATGCGGCGCTTCTGTTCCGGCGTCAGACGACTGGGGGTTTGGTGAGTCCCGCCGGCGGTCCCTGCGAAGCTCGTGTAGATAGATGGGTCTTCTATGGCCTTCATGCGGCTGCTTGGTGACAATTGTGAAAGCTTGCGCGCAACATTGCGGGCGGATTCAAAACCTTTCACCAGCTTGGATACTTCCTCCGGTGCAACGCCCGAACCGCGGGCGATGCGCCGCCGACGCGATCCATTTATTTCCTCTGGAGCACCGCGTTCATACGGTGTCATGCTGCGGATGATCGCCTCAGCTCGATCGAGTTCCTTATCCGAAATCTGCACATCCTTTAATTGACTCGATACCCCGGGCAGCATGCCCAGGATGTGTTTCAATGGCCCCATTTTGCGCAGACTCTGCATCTGATCGAGAAAGTCTTCCAGCGTAAAGGTTGCCTTGGCTATTTTTTCCTGCATCCGCTGGGCGCTGGCTTCGTCAAATTCCTTTTGCGCCTTTTCAACCAGACTTACCACATCACCCATACCCAAAATGCGATCCGCCATGCGGGTGGGATGAAATTCCTCCAGCATGGTGAGTTTTTCGCCCACGCCGACAAAGCGAATTGGCTTGCCAGTAACAGCCTTGACAGAAAGTGCCGCACCACCGCGCGTATCGGAATCAAATTTGGTTAATATGATCCCGCCGATTTCCAGTTCCCGGTTAAAGGCTTTGGCCGCATTTACGGCATCCTGCCCGACCATCGCATCAACCACTAGAAAAATGTGATGTGGTTTGACCACTTGTTGTACCTGCCGAAGTTCCTGCATCAACGGTGCGTCAATATGAAGGCGACCGGCGGTATCCAGTATCACCACATCACAGCCCAACTCGCGGGCTTTCTCGATGGATCGGCGACAAATCGTCACCGGCCCAACCGACGGGTCATCACGATACACAGGCACTTCCACTTGTTGGGCCAGCGTTTCAAGCTGATCCATGGCGGCAGGACGTTGGGTGTCGGCGGCGACCAGCAGTGGTTGCCGCCCCTTGCCTTTGAGATACAGCGCCAGCTTGCCGCACGTGGTGGTTTTGCCCGCGCCCTGCAGACCGCACATCATGATGATGGTGGGGCCGGTTGTAAAAGAAAATATCTCATGATCCACCGGCCCCATAAGCTCAGCCAACTGCTGGTGGACGATGGCCACAAGCTGCTGATCGGGATTGATGGAGGCAAGCACCTTCTGGCCGATGGCCTTGTCCAGCACGGATGCAATGAAGCTATCCACGACGGCCTGATTGACATCCGCGTCCAGCAGGGCCCGCCGGACCTGCTCCAAGGCTTCCCGAACATTGCTTTCGGTGATGCGCCCGCGCCCGGAAATATTCCGGAACAGCGACACGAACTGGTTGGATAACTGATCAAACATGAGGAAAATATCTTTCGCGTATTAAGACTGTAATATCGGAAGTGATGCGCCGCCGGCCTTTTCGGCCGCAATTTTTGAATAACCCGAGCCCAGCTCACCAATGGGATCCGGCGGGATGATATCCACCAGCTTTTCACCCAGTTTGGCCTCACCCCGATTGACTTTATCCTGGAACAGCCGGCATTGCTCCAGCAGGGCGTCGAGAATCTTTTCTTCCGGCACATTGGCCACCTTCTGCCCCTGGACGTATATGATTCCGCGTTTATCGCCGGCAAAAATCGCGACATCCGCCCCTTCACATTCGCCGGGACCGTTGACCACGCAGCCCATCACAGCGACTTTAATCGGTGCGGTAATGTGCTCCTTGAGTTTGGCGTTCACCTGCTGCACAAGTGTGAAAAGATCTACTTGAATCCGTCCGCAGGTGGGACAGGCAATAAGTTCCGCCCCTTTACGATTGCGCAAGGCCAATACGTAAAGTAATTCCAGCCCGTCCTGCACCTCATAGATCGGATCGTTGGCATAACTGATGCGAATCGTATCGCCTATGCCATTGGCCAGCAGCGTACCCAGCGGCACCACACTGCGAATAGTCCCCGTCTCCTTGGGGCCGGCGTGGGTCACACCCAGATGCAATGGATGATCAAAGCGACGGGATATCTCGGTATAGGCGTCAATGACCAGCAGAGGATCGATGGATTTAGCGGAGATGACAATATCGTAAAAATTGCGCTCGTAAAAAATATCCAGATATTCTTCCAATTTGGAAATCATGATTGCCAGCAGATGCCCATGGCGATTATCGCTGAAAACAGCGCCAAGCTCTTTCATTCGCCGTTGTTTGTCTTTACGTTCAACAATGGAGCCTTCATTGACCCCGACGCGGATGGGAATGCTGCGTTCTTTGCAGGCATCAATCACTTTTTCAACCTGTGTTCGGTCGTTAATGTTGCCAGGGTTCAGGCGTATCTTCTGCACCCCCGCATCGAGAGCCTCCAGTGCCCGTTGAAAGTGAAAGTGCACATCGGCCACCACCGGCACAGTCACCTGTTTGAGAATTTCCTTCAGGGCTTCCGTATCTTTTCGCTCGGGCACCGCCACGCGGACGATGTCCGCTCCGGCCGCTGCAAGCTTGTTGATTTCGCGTACACAACCATCGATATCGTGCGTGTAGCCACTGGTCATCGACTGCACCGCCACAGGGGCGTCACCGCCGATTAAAACATTTCCTACCTTAACTTGCCGGGTTTTTCGCCGCTTGATCATATAGCCTTTCTCCGCTGGGCCCAAAGAGCCTAAAAGGGAATTGTAGCGGATATTCACCAGTTTTATAACTGCCGCGATGGCCCGGATAGATTATTTTGGGTTCATCCCAATTTGGAAAAGATGCGGGCGGGGACGGAACACGATCTTGGCATTTATCGGGGGGGGACGGAACATGATCTTGGCATTTATTGGCATGCGACGGCACCGTTTTTCATGCCGTCAGAACATTTCTCTGCGATCTTCGCGATCTTGGCGGCGCAGGTTATTTCTTTTGTTCACCGCAAAGGGCGCAAAGAAACGCCAGGTTAAGTAAATCTTTTATATGAAACGGTCTGCGCGACACATAAACCAACATCATCATGCGGTCGCCTGCAACGGCATAGGTGTTTTAGCATGTCATAGTTACTGGGATGCAGAAATCGCGATAGAGCTGGCAACATTTATCAACAAACTGTAACTTACGGGTCAATGATTGGTTTATGCCAGTAGAAGGTAACGCTGGTTGCGGCGCAACTGGCTGGATGTTTATTATTGCCGTGAAGGAGTTAAGAAATATGCATCGAATGAAATTACTGGCCATGGTATCTTTGCTGGGCGCGGTGGGCCTTATGGGCGGCTGTGCTTCGGTGAGCGTACACCCCGTAAGCGTGGCGGATGCCAGTAATCCAAGCGTGAACGGCATCCGATTTTACCAGTCAACACCATATTTATTGGTGACGGAGATGCCGACGCCGCCTCATGTGATGTTTCCGCGCGGCCGGCTAGGAATGCATCCGCAGGGCCCGCGGATGGCCATGGGTGGACGAGGAATGCCGATGATGCATGGCCACCGGCCCGAAGCGATGCATGGCGGACCGCAACGCTGGAGACATGAGCCGCACGGTCGCATGGGTATGAGGCATCCGATGATGCGGATGACTGCGGCGCAGCGAATGATGATGTTGCAAATTATCTATTTGCCCGACTTCAACAAGCCTTACGTAGCAAATTTCAACAATGCATTTTCTCATAAGAAAAATTCCATCTTGCTTGCCAATGGGTGGGAATTCATGGGCCTGAATGTTAAAGGCCATATTACCGAGCCGCCACCTATCCGTGCCATTGATGCGGTGCCGATCGCTGGGCATCCGGGCCGACCGATGCGGGGTCAATGCCCGATGGGGCCAATGCGTGGGAACGGTCACAGGCTTGGTCCAATGCACCCGATGGGGGGAATGGGGCGTGGAATGATGCATGGCAAGCATGGTTTGCCCCATGGCGGCCACAAGATGTGTGCGAACCCCGGCATGATGGGTGGCATGATGCACCGCCCTGCGATGCGGATCAATCGCTTGCACCGCATGATGATGGCTCGGCGTGCGGCCATGATGATGGGATTGGCGCCTGGCCTGTATCAGTTTATATACAGCCCCAAAACCGGCCAACTGATCGGACTCCGCCGGGTGCGTATCCTGCCTAGTGCTCTGTCACACCTACAAATTAGGATTGACGGTGGGCTAAGGGGTTGTGGGCGCGAAGCGAGGAGGATGGCGTATGGGAACATACATTGACGACGAGCGACAAAGCCCACGGCCCGTTGGCCCCCGCCCCGCAGGGTTGGCCGCAAACGCCCTCTGCGTTTGGGGCTTTTTCTATAAAGCAGGCGAATATCCGATAAAAAATGGAGCGCCGCCTTAAAACGAATCTTGACCACAAGCGACTCAGCACGTAAATTACGGAGAGAAGGAAGGCAAACGGCCACCTCCCCCAACACGATTTAGCACCTCGGAGCTTGACCAGACATGCAGGACATACCCGGTCCAGCCATATATCGGATCAGCTTTTATTTGCGTCAGCTTGAAACCTTGCAGCGTGCGAGCCACGAAACCGTCAGCAGCAAAGAGCTGGGCAAAGCACTGGGCTATAGCGATGCGCAGGTTCGGAAAGACTTAACCTATTTTGGACAATTTGGCCATCCGGGCGTGGGTTATCGGGTAGAAGAATTGATTCAGCGACTGAAGAAAATCCTCGGCACGGACCGCGTCTGGCCCGTGGTCTTAATTGGTGCGGGGAATTTAGGTCGAGCACTGATGAGTTATAAAGGGTTTTTGCGGAAGGGATTTCAACTGGCGGCGGTGTTTGACGCCGATCCGGCCAAAGTCGGCCGCCGGTTCGGCGAATTAGAAATTTTGCCCATGGAGAAGCTTCAGGCGTGCGTCCACGAATTGCAGGTGCGCATGGCGATCATTGCGGTGACGCCTGAGGCCGCGCAAAGTGTGGTTGACCTGCTGGCCGCTGCAGGTGTGCGCGGCGTATTGAATTTTTCACCCACCAACCTGAAAACCCCGCCGGATGTCTACGTGCAAAGCGTCGATCTGGCCCTGCAATTAGAGCAGCTTTCTTTCCGGATGAGTATGGGTGCCGGGCCCCCGCTCGCCCCATAATAATCACGTAGCCGGACGAGAATCGCGGCCGTACGGCGATTTGAAAAATTGAGCCGATAACACAGTCTGGCCGCCGGCACCTTGTCGCCAGAGTAATTTGGCGATTTAATCCCATGGCTGCGGATTAGCAGGCCGCAGCGTGTTGTGTGAATGTTGATGACGGCATGACGGAGTCGGATCGGTTGCAGGAGTATCGACGCTTAATATCGATGAGCGAATTAACGTCCGATGGCTTATTCCGGGGCATGTTGCATCAGCAGCCCTATCTCGTGACGATCGTCAAAGGGGCTGTCGTGGTGGCGATGGATCGCTGTCCGCATGCGGATTTTCCCCTGAGCTCGGCGCGCCGCGATGGCGACTGCGTTGTGTGTCCGATGCACAATGGCGTATTTGATTTAACAACTGGCGATTCGGTCGGCACGCGAAAATTTAACCCGCTCTGCAGGGTTGTGTCCCGTGTAACCGATGGTTATGTGGAGATTCTGGTGGACCCGGCCAGCAGTGAACCCGTCCGGTCGGCAACTGCCATCGAGGCGTGATCGCCCCTTGGAGGCGATGGCCAGGCGGTTTTGATCAAGAAGGAATACATACGATGAATATTGCGGTGATCGGTTGTGGATACGTCGGTCTGGTGAGTGGTACCTGTCTGGCGGCGCTGGGGCATCAGGTAACCGGCGTAGATGTCAACACTCAGAGGGTAGCTGCTTTGCAGGCGGGGAAGGTCCCCATATACGAACCGGGTCTATCGGAAATGATTCTTCAGCAGACAGCGGCTAGGCGACTGACGTTTACAACTGATCTGCCGGCAGCGGTGCGCGAAGCTCAGGTCATTTTTGTGGCTGTGGGTACTCCACCATCGCCCAATGGCGGTTACGACTTGAGTATGCTCTTCGGAGCGGTGGAAAAAATTATTCAATCGGCCCAAAGCAGCAAAACAATTGTCATCAAGAGCACGGTCCCACCGGGCACCGGTGAGAAAGTCGCACAGCTTGCCGCTCAATCCAACCATCGGCTGGAAGTGGTAAACAATCCTGAATTTTTGCGTGAAGGTACTGCAATTCGTGATTTTATGAATCCTGACCGAATTGTATTCGGGGCCAGCACAGCGGACGGTCTGGCCGTGCTGCGGGAAATATATCAACCGCTGATCGACAGGGGTTTTAATATTCTTTCGATGGGCCGCGCCAGCGCGGAGTTATCCAAATTTGGAGCCAATGCGATGTTGGCCATGCGCATCAGTTTTATTAACGAGCTTTCGCGTCTGGCATCGGCCGTAGGCGCGGATATTGAAAGTGTCCGAATGGGGATCGGTTCGGACCCGCGGATCGGACCGGCGTTTTTGAAGGCCGGCATCGGTTACGGAGGCTCATGCTTCCCGAAGGATGTGGCGGCGCTGCTGCATCAGATGGAATCTCTGAAAATTGAACCGCATTTGCTGGCTGGCGTGGAAAAGGCGAATCAGCAGCAACGGCAGCATTTTGTCGGGCGTGTGCTCGAGGCCGTCGCGGGCATCAAACAACCGGAAATTGCGCTCTGGGGATTGGCATTCAAGCCTGATACGGATGACATCCGTGAATCTCCAGCGGTGGATATTGCCCGTCTACTTGCAACCGCCGGTTGCAAGGTGCGGGCTTTTGATCCTGAGGCGATGGACAATACACAACGCGTGCTGGGCAGCACGATAAGTTATACAACGGATATTATTTCAGCAACCACCGGCGCTGACGCTGTTGTGGTGGCGACCGACTGGCCAATATTCATCACCCAGAACTGGCACACCATAAAGCAAGTGATGCGAGGCACGCATATATTCGATGGGCGCAACTGTCTGGCCAGCGGGAAGGTCGGTGCGGCTGGCTTGCATTATCATGCGGTAGGTCGCCCGCCCATCAGCCCCGGCGGAGGCCGCGAGGGCACGGTAGGTGTGGTGGTGGCGGGTTAGCATGCCCGGATCGGCCGGGCCACGCGGGCCAATACAGCCAGCAGGGAATTATTACCTGCAGACTGACGGAGACATCAATAATGGATTATTACGCAGGCCAGCGTGTTCTGGTGACCGGTGGCGCCGGATTTATCGGATCTCACCTCGTACGCGGGTTACTTTCGGCAGGGGCTGTGGTACGGGTATTGGATAATTTTTACAGTTCTGGCCCCGTCAATCTCGCCGAGATACGGGATCAGATTGACCTGGTCAGCGGCGACATCACGGATTCGGATGCCTGTCGGAGCGCCGCGGCCGGCGTCAAGATCATCTTTCATCTGGCGGCACGTGGTTCGGTGCCCGGATCGGTAGCCGACCCGGTTGGATATAACGCCGTGAATATCAACGGTACGTTAAATGTGCTTGAAGCAGCGCGGCACAACAGCGTAAAGAGAGTGGTTTATTCGGCCAGTTCAAGCGCCTACGGTGATACGAAGGAACTTCCCAAAAGGGAATCCATGGCAGCATCGCCCAAAAGCCCCTATGCAGTGGGCAAATACACCAGCGAACTCTACGCCGCGGTTTATTCATCGGTGTACCAGCTCTCGACGGTTTCGTTGCGGTATTTTAATGTGTTTGGGCCTCGGCAAAACCCGAGGAGTCAATACGCGGCGGTGATACCCGCGTTTGTAGCCGCCGGATTAGAGGGGCGAGCACCCGTCATTTACGGTGATGGCGGTCAGACGCGCGATTTTTGCCATGTGGATAATGTCGTTTACGCCAATATGCTTGCCGGCCAGTGCGCCAGGCCATTGGCAGGAGAAGTGGTTAATATTGCGTGCGGACAAAATATCAGCCTGTTGATGTTGCTGGAGAAGATCGGCAAATTACTGGGGAGAACCGTTACGGCGGAGCACCAACCCGAACGCGCGGGTGATGTACGCGATTCTCTGGCCGACATCTCACGGGCTAGGGAGGTCATTGGCTATCAGCCGAAGGTTTATTTTGATGAGGGCCTTAAACAAACTGTCGATTGGTATCGTAATAGTTGACTGGCACCGCTGCGGTCGGTGGATAAATTTGATTTTCAAGCCGGAGATGCGTGTGAAAGCAAGTCAGCGCTTTATTGCTAAACAGGCTAAATTTGTGGCCCATTTGCCGTCGGCGGTGCTGGCGGCGTTCACACCTCAACATCCAGGGAGATTTATATTCCCTTTGGTAGCCGTGGCGGTATTGACGCTTGCGGGCTGTGTGGACCTGACCAATCAACCCAATGACCCGGTGGTTCGCACGTTTCCACCCGCGACGCAACAGTCTTACCGAAATCCGGGGCATCTCTATGCCATGCGAGGTTTTCTGGGCATCTTCAGCACCGGCATGGACACGCTGTGCCGAAAGCTTAATCAGCGGCATATTTTACTTTCTGCGGCGGTCGCCGACGAAGCCGCGCATAGTTATCGAAGAAAATTGCTGCAGGCCTATCGGCAAGGCGACCTTACGGGGCCGCTGATCTTGGTAGGGCATTCATATGGCGCGGACGATCAAATCCGGACAGCACGCTATCTGGGGCGTCATAAGATTACGGTTACCCTGCTTTTGCTGCTGGATCCTGTGACACCACCGGCGATACCGGCAAACGTGCAGCGGTGTGTGGATATTTACAAAAGCCAGCCATTGACAGACTGGCTGCCCTTTTTGAGAGGCGTTCCAGTATATGCGGCTGACCCACTGCTAACACGTCTTACCGACATCAATCTGCGCTACGCCAAAGTTGATTTTAACACCGGCCCGGTGAATCACATGAATATCAGCGCCTTGCCGGGCGTGCAGAAAATGATGCTGCACTACATCGACAACTCTCTCAAACGCTGGCAAGCCTGGGTGATGCCCCGCCGCAGCCATACCGCGTTAAAATGGCGGTCAGGTCAATATTGCGGCAGGGGAAAAGCTTGATTGCCCATCGCGTAGCGGAATTAGTGCTGGCCATTGAGATTGCGATTTATTGGGGAACGGTGCTTGTTAAAAGCTACCGGCTGTCGCGCAAAATCGGGCGATATCCGAATGTCATTCCTCGTGAAAAGACCGGCCGGCGGTTGCGGCTCCTATGGGCACCGACCGTATTGGTCTGGTGCGCCTTACCTTGGATTACCGCGTTCTGGCCCGCGCACCAGCGGCCTATGGTCATTGAATGTCTGGGCGAAGGCCGCGTTATCGGCGATATAGCGGCTTTTGCGGGTGCGGGTTTCGGACTGCTTGCGTTGTGGGCAACGTTTATCTGCTGGCGAAAAATGGGCCGGTCATGGCGGATCGGAATCGATCCAAATGAAAAAACCCAGCTTATTATCACCGGCCCTTACCGCATGGTGCGCCATCCCATTTATGCCCTGTCTATTTTGTTGATGATCTGCAGTGTTGCGGTCGTCCCCAGTCCATTGATGATACTTGTCGCCGTGATCCATATCTCCATGCTGCAGCTTGAAGCACGCCGTGAAGAACATTACCTTATCTCACTGCATGGTGCGGATTACCAAACCTATATGCGATCGGTCGGTCGATTTATTCCATGGCGGCCAAACCAATGATGGATGACGCTTCAAACCCGCGTTCTGAGGGCACAGGGGAAGATAGAGGCCTGAATTCTTTTCAAAAGTTGATGCGATGCTGGACGACTCTGGCCCCCTATAACGCCCTTCAGGCGATTAAAATCAGCGGCATCGCCACCCGCGAACTTTGGCAGACGGCGGCGGACGAGACTTTAAAAATATTAATCGGCCAAAAACGGATTCCACCACTGCCGCCATTGGAACCCATTGAAGTGGCAGACGACGGAACGTCATGCATTGAAATAATTGTCCACCAGATGAACAGGCCCTTCAGGGAAGGCGAGTGTCCCATTCGCCTGTGCCTGGTGCCCGATGGGGCCAGTTATCATCTGATTATGGTCTACGACCACTGGCTGGCCGACAGTTGGTCGATTCGTGAGTTAATGCGATGTATATATGGTCAGGCCCGGGATCATTCATTTACAACCGAATTGGCATCCGTAAAGGCTCCTGAACGCCGCAGCCGTTGGCTGGAGAGCGGGCGCCAATGTCTGTTGCAATACCTGCGGCATCGCCGTGCCGCCCGGCTTAATTTTGCTGACCCACTGGATTTCGGGACGGGCATGGTCATGCAAGTGCTGGGTGCCGATCTCATCGTGCGGTTGAAAGCGGCTGCAAAAATACGCGGGGTATCGGTGCATGATATTTTTGTCACGGTAATTGCCCAGTTAATGGGAGGCCTGTCGCAAAAAGGCCGTTATGGCCGCCGTCGATTCGGCCATGCACCGCGTGATCGGGTGGCAATTGGTTCGATCGTCGATATCCGCAAATTGTTAATAAACCCGCCATCCCTGCAACCGGTTGGCCGATCGTCATCGGGTGAGACGTTGTATGACCGGCATTTTGGCGTATCGCTGGGTTTTACGACGACCATGACACGTCGTCCCGAAAGTATGGCCACAGATGAGCTTTTGCGGCTGGTGCACAGTGAGCACGCGGCACAAAAGCGGCGTCTGTCGCCTGTGGCATCGCTGGCGGCCTTGGAAGTGACGCGTTTTTTCTGGAACCTGTATCGCGAAAAGCGCCATCATGCAATATTTTTTTCAAAAAATCTTCCGCTGCAGGCCGGCATATCCAATGTAAATCTGACCGATCAATGGATGTGCCGCACGGACAGTGGTGATTTTAGAATTTTAGATTATTTTCGCGTGTCGCCCGTCGGGCCGCTGCTGCCTCTGGTCTGGGCCACCACCACCTTTAAGGATCGGCTGACGGTTTGCCTCACCTATCGGCAAACCGCGATAGCGGTGCAACAAGCGACGCTTCTACTTCGCGATTTTGCTGATATGCTGGAGCGGTTCGTTTCATGTTGACAGGCGATGGGCCCAAGCCGCCTTGGTCGCCTCCCTGCCGGCAGGGACTATGAATATGAGCAGCCGGCAATAGTCCCGTGCGTGCGGAGCAATTAAGATGAAGACAGCTCATCGATTCCATGCCGCAGCCGTTCACGCGCTGGACATGGTCATGCCGCGTACCTGCTGGCTTACCGGTGCCCCTGTTTCTGACAGCCAGTCGATGGTGGTGCCTGCGTTGCGGGATGAGTTGGCAGAACTGCTGCAGTACCGATATTGTCACCGCTGTGGAGCTGACCGCCTGCCGGGCGTAGCGAGTTGCCCATTTTGTCCGAATCGGCGTTTAGGGACGGCCGAGATAGTTCGCGCCGGTCCGTATGCCCATCCGCTTAAGGAACTGATCAGTCGATTCAAGTTTGGGAGGCATTGGGGGCTGGCACCGCTTTTAGCATCGCAAATGGCGGATGCATGGAAGCGAGCGGCCAGTCCGTCCATGGATGTGCTGGTGCCGATTCCACTGCATCGGAGGCGAGAATTCGGCCGGGGCTTTAATCAATCGCGGGAATTGGCGCGTTGTTTAAGCCGCCTCATTGGCGTACCGACCTATGACGGCTTGGTACGTCGCAAGTCAACTGGTCATCAGTCTGCGGCAACAAGCGTGCACCAGCGGCGCGAGAACTTGCGAGGGGCGTTTGAATCCAAACCGGTAGACTGGTCAAATCAGGAGGTTTGGCTGGTGGATGATGTCTGTACGACCGGCTCTACTGTGCATGCGGCAGTGGCGGCTTTCACCGCCCTGCCGCCGAAATACCAGCCGGCACGGATCAGCGCCATCGTTTTGGCGGTGACTGGCGTGAGTGTAATGGGTCCTCAGTCATAGCGAGCCAACGCCGTACCTGATGGACAGGCGAGCCGATCACCAAAATAAGCCAAAGATAAAGCCACATTTTTGCCAGGCTATGGATTCGAGCGAGGTCGAGGGTCCATTCGCAATTGCTGCCGCGTGAAATCGTTGTAGACTCTACGTGCATGCCGCGATTCAACGACGGCGTGGTGGCGTAATGGAGTTATGACGATGAGTGAATTTATGGGTCGATTCGGTCAACCAGAGCGATCCGAAACGTCCGCATTGCCATCGTCTCAACCCGTACCGCCGCCGCCTGCCGCGGTACACGTCACTGGATCGGACGTGACGGCGGTGGAAGATTTAGCTAAAAGCTATCGAGCGATCTGCGACCAGCTTGCCAAGGTCATCGTTGGGCAGCAGGATGTTGTGGAGCAAGTGATAACCGCCATGTTCTGCCGAGGGCACACCTTGCTGGTGGGAGTGCCGGGGCTGGCCAAGACGATGCTGGTCAAAACCATCAGCGAGGTATTGAGCCTGCAATTCAAGCGAGTGCAATTTACGCCCGATTTAATGCCGTCGGACATCACCGGGACCGATGTGCTGGAAGAAGACAAAACCACCGGCAAGCGGGCGTTTCGGTTTGTGCGTGGACCACTGTTTACCAACCTGCTGCTGGCCGATGAAATCAACCGAACCCCACCCAAGACGCAGGCGGCGTTGCTGGAGGCGATGCAGGAGCATCGGGTAACGGCTGGCGAGCACACCTATGATCTGCCTCTGCCATTTTTTGTTTTAGCAACCCAAAATCCGATAGAACAGGAGGGCACTTACCCGCTGCCCGAGGCGCAACTGGACCGATTTATGTTTATGACGGTGGTGCGTTATCCCACAGCCGTCGAAGAACTGCAGATCATGAAGCAATCAAGTTCACTGCAGCCGGTGACGTTAAACCGGGTGCTGGATGGAGCGACGATTGAATATCTGCAGGATGTGGTGCGACGGGTACCGGCCGCAGACCACGTCTATGAATTTGCCCGCAGTCTGGTGCGGGCCACACGGCCTGGTGAAGCCGAGGCGCCGCCGTGGCTGGCAGATTTGGTGCAGTGGGGTGCCGGGCCCAGAGCAAGTATTTATTTAATACTTGCCGGCAAGGCGCGTGCGATTTTACACGGACGTATGCACGTCACTACTCAGGACATTGCAGCGGTGGCCAAACCGGTGCTGCGTCATCGCATCACCACCACATTCAGCGCCGAGGCGAGCGGCATATCCACTGATAAGATAATTGATCGCCTGCTGAGCGAGCTATCCAGAGCCAATCAACAGGCGGCGTAACGAGAGTTTGAGTTCCGGAAGGCAGGTGGGTGGCATTTCCAAGACAAACCTTGAAATGGAACATGACGCAGCCAGCGCACTGCTGGCACCAAAGCTGCTGTCGCGCATCAGCCGCCTTGAAATGGTTGCAAGGCAGGTGATGGACGGCTATGTGCAGGGTTTGCATCGCTCAGCGCACCTCGGTTTTGCAACCGACTTTGCCCAGCACCGGGAATACACGCCTGGAGATGATCTCAAACGCATTGATTGGCGCGTATACGCCAAGGTAGATCGATATTACATACGCCAATACGAGGTCAGCACTAACCTGCGGGCGCACCTCCTTGTCGATGCGAGCGGATCGATGGGCTACCAGGGCCAGCACGACGTCATGAGTAAATACCGCTATGCCCAATTCACGGCGGCGTGTCTGGCTTACCTGCTGCTGCATCAGCAGGATTCCTGCGGCTTGATCAGCTTTGATGAAAAAATCCGCGATTTTATCCCGGCACGCTCCGCCGCATCCCACCTCATTACGCTGGCGCGCGCACTCGATGCCCGCCCGCTGGGCGTTGAAGGCAAACTGAGCAGCACGCTGCATGAGGCCGCCGATCGGCTCAAGCAACGCAGCATGATTATCCTGATAAGCGATCTGCTGGAGACGGCGGATGATGTGATCAGCGCCCTGCACCACTTGCGCCATCGCAGGCATGAGGTGTTACTGCTTCAGATATTATCGCATGATGAAATTGTTTTTCCATTTCGCAAATGGACACTCTTCAGAAATTTGGAATCCGCCGGCCACGAGTTGAGGCTGGACCCCGCCGTGGTGCGCCGGCGTTATCTGGAGGCGATGCGAACCCACCGTCGTGCCATTGAAAAAGCGTGCAGTGATCTCCACATCAGCCATCAGCTTATCGATACGCAGAAGAGTGTAGATCAGGCATTAACCGCCTATCTTTCCACCCGTCTGCGGGAGCGCGGCATTTGATATTCGTCATGCCCATCATGCTTGCCGGGATGGCTCTCGCCGCAATACCAGTCATCATTCATTTATTGCATAGGCACAAAACCACGCCCATTCAATGGTCGGCCATGCTGTTTCTGCTTCCCAGCGCAACGGCCCAAAAACAAAAAAAACTTCCGGAGCACTGGCTCCTGTTGCTGTTAAGAATACTGCTGCTGGCGCTTTTGGCATTACTTTTATCGATGCCCATTCTCTCTGCCGGAGGTTTAGCGATCATCGGCCGGGGCGCTCCGACGGATGTCGTCGTCGTGATGGACCATTCCATTTCATCGGGAATGGTCAGTGGACGCCGCACTGTCTTTGCGCACAGCATATTGTTGCTCCGAAATCTTATTCGCCATTTAAGCCCGGATGACAGATTGAGTATCGTGGTGGCGGGACACAAAAATTACGCCTTGAGCCATCGAGGAATCTTAATTGCAGACCGGAGCAAAATTGAAAGGCGTTTTCTTTTGCCGCTTGAGCATATGCCGGCCGGCCTGTCGGGGGTTTCCATACCGCTGGCCATACGCGACGCACAGGCGATTGCGCGGCGTGGTGATAACCTGCGCAAAGTCATTTTTGTTTTATCTAACGACCGGGCCGTATCCTGGAAGATCAATCGGGAAGGACTATGGCGGGCAGTGCGGGCGACGGCCGCAGGTCGGCCGATTCCCATCTACAGCATAAAAGTGCCATCTGTGGTCACGCAATCCGACATTGCCATCGGGCCGCTGCGAATTGAGCCGCGGATTCCTGGGATGGGCCAACCCGCACGTATTATTTTTACCCTAGCCAACTCCGGCCCGCTTGCGGCCGGCCCCATTCGACTGCGACTGCTGATCAACGGCCAACCGGTGGCGGTTCAGCAGATCAAGACCCTCGCGGCTGGAAAAACGAAAACCGGTCGATTCAAGTATCGTTTTCATACCGCCGGGGCGCACTGGGTGGAAGTCCGCACGCACTACCAGGACTCTCTGGCGGCGGATAATCAATCTTTAGCGGCGGTTAAAGTCTGGCAACACCTGTTGGTATTGGTTATTGATCATCAAATTGGCCCCATTGGCGGCTATCGCGACAGCCGCTTTCTGGCAGCTGCGCTGAATCCATTTCCAACGGCGGATAGTGGCACGGCACTGGTTACGCCGACGGTGGTCAGTGTGAGTCAGGCGGTACAGGAGCATCTGCGGAAGTTTAATGCGATCATCATCAACGACCCGTTAACCATGCCCGGATCACTTCTCACCCGAATCGATCTTTTTGCACGCGGCGGCGGAGGCGTATGGATCATCGCCGGCAGCGGAACGAATCTGCATTTTTTAAATTCTGAATTGCAGTCGCATGGGTTGTCCGTCGGAACATTTGGGCCGATTCAAAGTACTAAAAAGCCGCCATTTATCATTATCCGCAACCGGCGAAGTGCGATTGTTAAACCGTTGCTGCAAGCCGGACACAATCAAATTGTAGGAGTCACGCTGCGTCAATGGTGGGGACTGCTTCCACAACCCAATGAAACTCAACTCATTGCCGCCACAGGGCATGGCCACCCCTTGATTGTGGAGCGTCATATCGGTTTATCAGGCGGCCAAGTGCTGGCGTGGACCACTGGCGTAAGCGGCCGCATGAATGACTGGCCAACCGTCGCGGCGAGCTTTGTTCCGCTGGTAAATCAAATTGTGCAGCAGCTCGCCCTCTCAGCGCGGGAACTATCCGACCAGCGCGAACTCAACCCCGGCGGTATGCTGGTCTGGACGGGGGCCGGCCACCCTCCCATATCTTCCGCCGTGATCACCCTGCCCAGTAAGCGAGTGATACGGGTGCATCCGCAACTGGAACCGGGCAATCACTATTTAATAACATCCAACCATACGCTGGAGCCCGGGCTTTACAGCCTGGCATTCACACCGAGGCGGCCCGATGAACCGATTTATTATTGTGTGGCGATTGATCAGCGCCAACTTGCGCCAGCGGAGCTGACCCCGGCTGATTGGCATTGGCTGGAAAGTCAGGATTTGATCACCGGCCTGACCACACCGGACCACGCAGCCACCATCCTGGGCACCGCTGTTGGCGGCCTGTCGCTTTGGCCGTGGCTGGCCATATTAATACTCGCGGCGATGGCGACGGAAGGGTGGTTGTGCCGAAGATTGGGCCGTCTGCAAACAGATGACGATCTGATGGACGACGCGCACAGCGCACCGTTGGGTGATGTGGCCCGGATACCGGGGGTGCCATGATGAATTCCCATGCCTCGGCATCCAGCTTCCACCTTTCACTGCACCCCGCAATGAACATCGGACTTTTATGGGTACTGGTGCTTGCTGCCGCGGGGGTACTGGTCTATTGGTACATGGGTCAGCGACGGTTATTAACGCCGTCAATGCTCGCGATTGTCACGATCATTCGGCTGGCGATGGTGGGCTTAATATTATTATGTCTGCTGCGCCCCAGCATATCGTGGCTGCGGGTAAAGCATGAATCAGGTTCGATCTGGTTGGTGGTGGATCATAGTCAATCGATGTCGATTAAAGATGGCCCGCATTCCCGCGTCATGGAATTGCAATGGGCTTGCGCGTTAGGGTATCTCAAAGCCAATGTATATCACGATGCGATGAATCGCGCCGCCACATGGGCCAGCGTACTGGCGCAGCGCCTCGACACCATTGACCGGGAACTGGAAGCTGGCGGTGGCCGAGACGGTGCAAGCGCCATACGTCTGCGCAGGCAGGTGACGTGGTGGATAAGATATATGAAGCGGTTGGTTGGCCATCTTTCTCGATGGCACAGTGCCCAGGATGTGCGCAGCGAATTCACATCGACACTGAGTATTGTGCGGCACCTCAGGCGAAGACTTGCATCCGCAGCGAAACAGCAGCGGGTCTTTGCTGGTCTCGATGCGGTTGCGAAGGCGTCGTTGCGCGCCAGCCGTGCGCTCGCGGGTTTAGCCACGGCGCGGGATAAAGCATTTCTGGCAACCCACGGTAAAAGCCCGGCGGTAATTCTGGCGCTCAATCGTGTTGGAACAATGAGCCGCACGGACCTGGCAATTGCCGCATTGTTGGCTCGACATCCAGCCGCCGGGAAAAGTCTGCACGGTATTTTGGCCACGGCGCACGTGCACGTGGTGAGTTTTGCCACTCAAGCCTACAACGCTGGCCGGGCATCGGCATCCGCCTTGGGACGCATATTAAAAACCACCATGAACCCGACCGGATCAGCAACGGATATATCCGCGGGGCTCCTGATGACCGCGGACCATATGACCTCCCCCGACTCATCCAGAGTGCTGGTGGTTTCGGATGGACGCCAAAATCTGGGGCCAGACCCTGGCCCTATTGCCCGCCTGTTACGGGCGCGGGGCGCACCTACGTACACCCTTTGTATGGGATCGGAGATGAACAGTCCTCGGGTGAGGATTCAGGCCATCAACGCGCCGACATGGATTTTCAAGCATCAAAAAATGCACGCGGTGGCCCTTGTTTCCATCCGCGATTGGGCCAACCACCCGGTCAAGGTGTATCTGTACCGCAATGGCAAACGTATAGCCACCCGAACCTTACTTGCCACATCTGATCACAGTGTGCGTGCGGTGCGCTTCAGCGACACACTTGATACGCCCGGTGTGTATCGTTATCAATTGCGTGTGGGCCACATCACCGGGTCGCTGTTTCATGGAACGGTGAAAAAAACATTTCGGGTAACGGTGCGCCGCGATAAGCTCCAGATACTGCTGGTGGATAACCAACCAAGGTGGGCGTATCAATATCTGGTTAATTATTTTTCCCGCAGTGGCCGCGTACATCTGCAGGCCGTTTTGCTTCATCCCGCCACCATCGCTGGCATTACGCCGGCCCGACCCGTCCGGGCGTCACCCCATAATCCGCTGTACACCGCATCGCTTTTGCCCCGGGGCAAGAAGGGGTGGGAACAATTCAATTTAATCATTCTGGGTGATATTCCTCCCCACGCGCTGCCCTCCGCCGATCAGCAAGCGCTGTCGTATGCGATTGAAACGCAGGGCAGTTCACTGATGATCATTGCCGGGCAAAATTATATGCCACAGGCATGGCAGGGCACGGATTTGGCGAAACTTATGCCGATTCGATTGACGCCCGCATGGGTGCCGAGCGTGATGCACGCGCAGGAGCGTCGCGGATTTACACCGCTGCTTACCACGGAAGGCGTGGAGTCAGATTTATCCGACTTGGGCATCGACCGCAACCGCAACAGTCGGTATTGGCAGGATATGCCGCGTTGGTACTGGCACAGTGGTTATACCAATGCCCGCCCCAATTCGCAGGTACTTTGGACGATTGGTGGTACCCACGGCTCAGCCAATACCAGTGCGGCGGATCGCCAGCGGGCACTGCTGGCGACGATGGGTGTGGGTGCAGGGCGCGTCATGTATCTGGCCAGCGACCAGATGTGGCGAATGCGATCCGTTGACGGGCATAATTTAGAAAACGCCTTTTTATCGCAGTTAACACGATGGGCAGCGGGCACAGAATTGCCCGTGGGCGGAAAATGGGTTCGGTTTGGCACGAATCGCACCCGGTATCATTTTGGACAGATGGTGCACGTGCGAGCTCGAATATTACATACCAATTTATTGCCGGCCGCCCACCTCCACTTTCACGTCGAGGCACAATTGATCCACAGCCGCCTCGCTTCAGGACCGGTCGGACAAGTGCAATCGTCGCCCATGGTGCCATCCCCCGGCGCGCCGGGCTTTTACAGTGGTGTGCTGGCGGGATTGGAGCCGGGCAGTTATTCCGTCACGCTTAAAGGAGACTCGGTTGCAAAGAAGCTGGCCGACGACCCCACCGCAGTCAATCGCAATGAAATTATCCGTATCCGGGCGGCTAGAAATGTGGAAATGCTGGATCCATCCGCTGATCCACACGCCATGCGACAACTTGCCAGTGCCGGCGGTGGCGTAATGACGCCGGGCCCTGCGTTTTCCATTCTGGCTGCCGCCATGCCTCCGCAAAAACATACGCTGCGAAGCGTTAACACCATTGGGCTTTTGACCAATCCTCGCAGTGGTGGCACACAGGTGGTTCAATGGCTGTTAATGGGGGTATTTGCGGCGCTAGCCACATCCGAATGGGTCATTAGAAAATGGAAAGGCTTGATATAATGATGAGTCGGAGGTCGCCCGCCTGCCACCGGCAAACGCCGAGCGGCATCGCGAGGATGGCTTATCGGCCCGCTACACGGCGGGAATGGGATCATCCACGCCGCAATTTTGGCGGTGCCTAGCAGGACATAAGAAAGTGAGCACCACAGCGGTACTACCTGATGACATCTCCATTCCGCTGCAGGCGGTTGCGGGACGGCAGCGCCGCTTTCGCGTCGCCCGGGCACTGATCTGGGCCATTGGGGTGTGCGCCATCATTGCGTTGGTGGCAGTGTTGGTGCTGGGAGCATATCCACAACTGGCAACGCCACTGCGCTGGGTTGTTGCAGGGCTTGCCTGGTTCGCCATGGCGTATATTCTGTGGCGTTTTTTACGTGGTTGTTTCACCCCGATTGACCTGCTGACCGCCGCCGGTACCGTGGAAATCGCGGACCATTCGCATGAGGAAATGCTCCTGAGCGCAGTGCAATTTTCGGCGGATGACCAAGCCGGGCAAATTGCGTCGAGCGAACTGGTCAACAGCGTCATTCATAAGGCCGGCGATGTTGCTGCCCAAATTGACGCCCGCCAGATCATCACCCCGCGCACGTTTTTAAAAGCTGCCGTTATCTGCCTTCCCGCCTTGGCGGTTTGGCTGCTGCTTTGGCCGCTGATGCCCAATACGCTGGCGCTCGGCATGCGGCGGACCATTATGCCATGGTCACAGCAGATGCCGCTCTCATCCATGCATCTGACCGTTTCGCCCGGCGACATCACCCTTGGCCAAGGTGGCAATGTGGTGGTTACGGCGCGGGATGATGTCAAGGTGGCACCAGTAAAAACCCTGCATCTGGAATTGGCACAGCGCTACGCCGATGGCAGAGTCAGCGCACAGAACATGACTCCCACCGGCCCGCGATCATACCGCCATACATTTGCGGCCGTGCAAGCGTCATTTCAATACCGCATTATTTCCCGGCGGGGACAATCGCGCTGGTATGCCGTCCATGTCATCGAGCGGCCTGCCATCAGCGGCCTGACCATTCGCTATGTGTATCCGCCTTATACCCATCTCCCTCCACACCGCGTTACAGGCGTGGATGGATCGATTCGCGGCATCCGCGGAACGCAGGTGTCCATTACAGCCCACACCACGGAACCGCTTAACCGCCGCAGTGCGCTGCACATTGCCGCTTCGCCGGACGGTCCGGCCCAATGGGCGCGTCTCCACCATGCCGCAGGCGATGCGTATCGCGCTGTTTTTACACTTGAGGCCAGCACCCATTATCAAATTAATCTCTTCAATCAGCAGCACATCGCCAATCGCGATAATCGCGTCTGGCCCATCTCCGTTTTTTCAGACCCTCTACCGGTGGCGCACGTGATAAGCCCACGAGGCGTAGTGCGGGCACGGCCCGATGATGTCATCCCCATTCGCTATGAGGCAGCGGACCGTTACGGCATCACATCGCTGCGGGTCCGGATCAAAGTGGGTGACACGCCGTCACTTTCGTACCCCATATCGCTTGGGACTCTCGGGGGGCGCAACTACACCGGCACTTGGCATTTAAACATTGCCAATCAACTTTTGGCTGCCAATGAGCCACACGCCAGGGCGCTCATTTATCGGCTGGTGGTGGAAGACAACTGTTTGCCGGCCCATCAAACGGGTATGAGCGGCGAACACGAAATAAAGATCGATCCCAATTTAACCATGAGTTACCAAGCACGCCGTGACGCGGTGCTGTACCGCCGATTCTCGGCGGCTCTTAAAGACAGCATGCGCAAACTGGATCAGGCCGGAGAGCAGATTAAGATGCTGCAACGTGTGCCAGCGAGCCAGCACTTTAACGCCGGTGCCATGCACACCGCCAATGACGCCCAGAATTTGATTCAGCAAAGCGCCCAAAATTTAAATTCGGCGGCAGCGCGGATACACCATGGTGTTTATCGGCAAGCCGCCCGGGCCGTTAAGCTCGCCGCTAATACTTCAATGGCCGCAGCGTCGAAAAATTTAGCCTTGGCGACCTTTGATAATCCAAAGTTGACGCAGTTACGGCCGGCCCAACTAGCAGCCGCCCGGCAGAATATCCGTCAGGCCTTGACCCAACTGCGTGCGGCTGCTTCGCATCTGCAGCATACCGCGGGGGTTCAGGCCATCAGCGACAGTGTTAAAGCCCTCGCCCAGCAGCAGACATCGGTATCGCATCAACTCAGCATCAACCCTGCCAGCACCCGGGCATTGGCGCAGCAGCGCCGCATTGAAAATCAACTTCAGCGGCTCATTAAACAGCACCCCACATTGCAAAAACCCACGCAGGCAGCGGCAGCCACTGCCGTCGGCAACCTGACGCATGAATTGCAAACCATCTTGGCGCGCCAGCAGGCTCTGCGTCAAACCATCAGCGCCAAACTTCACAAACAACAAGCCATCAATGCAATGGCCTCGCTGCAGGCACAACAGGCGCAACTGAATCAGGCCATCACCCAATTTTCCACCGCCCAGACACGCACGCCCATTGGTCGTGATTTACGCCCGGTATCACATACCGCCATGCAGACGGCGGTACGCGCGTTGCAGCGTAGACATGCCGCCGCAGCCCACATTTCCCAAAGACAGATTGCCGACCAATTGGGTCAAGCCGCAGCGCAGTTGCAGCGTCGCGCCGCCCGTAGCCGCGCCAATGCCAAGGCGCAAGACCATGCCTTGGCCGCCCAACGGCAAGCACAGGAGGTTTTGCGAACTGCGAATCAAGCTGCCGGCCAAGCCATGGCCGCGAATACCGTGCAGTTGCAACATATGGCGCAGCAGTTAGCCAATGCAGCAAGCAGGCAGGCGGCTACTACCAGCAGCACCACCGCACAGCGTCTGTACCGTCAAGCCGAGGCCCAGGCCGCTGCGGCCGAGCGCGCAGCGGCAGAGAATAATATGCCTGCATCGCGCCGGTTGGCGCAGGTGGCCGCCACCAATCTGGCCCGCGGTGCGCAAGCTCAAATAGCGAAAGCCGCAGACAAGGCCACTCCTCAGCAACTGACCGCCGCCGCACAACATCTCACGGCGCTCAAAGCCCGGGAACGCAACCTGGCCCGACAAACCGATGCCATCGCCCGGGAGATCGCGGCCGCCAATCAACCCAGCCGCCAGAGTATTATGCAGTCCACGCAGGCTGCCACCGCCATCAGTCAGGCTTCAGCCACCGCCGGCCAACTTGAACGACAAACTGCGTTGGGCGCGCCGAATTTGGCGGCGGCGATCGCACAAGCGCGCCAACAATTACGGCAGGCGCGTGCCGACCAGCAATCGACCAACCAAAGATTGCTGCAGCACAACCATGCCGAGGCGGCCATTCGCCAGCACGCGGCCATGGCGCATATTCAATCCGCTCTTGCAGACTTGCAGCAGGGGATGCGCGGCGCAGGAACAGAATCTGCGCCCAGTTATAACGACCACATCGCCGGTGAAATGAATCCCAGCCAATTACAGGCCAGTAGTGCCCGGCATTCTTCCTCACCGGGTAGCTCTGCGGGCAGGCAGCACGGTGGGCCGTCGCAGGCGGGTCAAAGCGAATATCAGCGGCTGATGGCAACGGCGGAAAATTTGCAGCAGGCCTTGGCAGCAGGGCATTCGGCGGCGCAGGGCAATGCCAGTGCCGCACAGGCCGCCGCTGGGGCGCTTGCCCAGGCTGAGCAGTCAATCGGACCCCTTGGCGGATTGTCGCCTTCGGGTCAACCGATGCCAGACACTTCAGTCGGTGGGCAAAATGGTGCAGCCGGAGAGGCCGAGGCGGCAGGAATCGCCGGTACGCAGGGGGCCAGTACGTCCGGAGCGACAGGCCATCAGGGAACTGGCATCGAGGCCGACAATGCCGTGGGTCAGGTGCCGCAAGCCGTATCGGCCCTCGGTATCAGCCCCGCTCAATGGGTAAAACTCGGGACGCTGCGGCAGAACCAATTATTAAATTCGGCCCGGCAGTCGATTCCACCGGGTTATCGGCAGATGGTGCGGGATTATTATGTGAAAATAGCACGACTCGACAGTGAAAAGCCGTAAAACGTCCGGAGACAGTTCATGAACAAACGCCGCATCTGGCATGCTTTACTGTGCAACTGCAGCCTTGGGCTGATCCTCACGACCTTAGCCTTAACCCTGCATGCCGCACCCTCGGCCCGCGCATCGGACCGAATCCCAGCCTATGTCAAATCATCGGTAGCACGCGGGTTGCGATGGCTGGCACACCATCAGCTTTCCGACGGCAGCTTTCCATGTGCCAGTCAAGCCAAACCTGCCGACGCGGGTCTGGCCGCCATGGCATTTATGGCTCGTGGCTATACCGCCGACCACGGACCCTATCACCAGGTGATAGATGCGGCCATCCGTTACATTCTTTCGTGCCAAAATTCCAATGGTTATATCACCGCTCCCGGCGGAACCATGTACGATCAAGGCATCTGCACGGTAGCTTTGACCGAAGTCTACGGCATGGAAGGCCCCACCACCCGCAAACGGATCGGCCGCGCCATTGCCAAAGCGGTAGCTTTAATTCTAGCGGCTCAAAAACGCAGTGTGAATCAATTTGCCGGCGGTTGGCGATATCAACCATGGAGTACCGATGCCGATATTTCGTGCACTGGGTGGCAACTCATGGCTTTGCGCGGTGCTGCCGACTGCGGCGCTCAGGTGCCCGCAAGCTCGATCAAAGATGGTGTGGCGTTTGTGGTACGCGATGCGTGCATAAGTGGCGGGTTCGCGTATCAACCGGGCGGTCCTCCCGGGCGAGCCCGCACCGGAACAGGCATTCTCGCACTTGAACTCATGGGACACCGCCATTCACCCCAGGCCATCGCCGGCGGAAATTTTCTCCTGGCGCATCCCATCCATCACAACGAAAACTTCTATTTTTATGCCGTTTATTATTGTTCGCAGGCCGCCTCACAACTTGGCGGGCACTATTGGACCGCTATATACCCGCCCATTCGCAAAGAGCTCATCCACTATCAGCTTGCGAGCGGATGCTGGCAGCCGCCTGATGGTATCGAATTTCAGGGTGGAGAGCCCTACGCCACGGCCATGGCGATCCTGGCCCTCTGCGTACCATTTCATTACTTACCGCTGTATCAGCGGTAGCACGTATCTGAGAATCATTTTTTTGTGGTGACGCATCAACAGCAGGGTATCTCCCATCACATGGCCCGATAAAATATTTGCCCCCCCCGGCACCATCTCCTGCACGTTTCAATCATCCACGGGCTGTACCGCCACCTGCGGATCGGTGCCTTCTCGCCAGTCATTCGGTTGGGCACCGGCTGTCCGTGAAACTGGAGTCGGTGTGACGTCAACTTTGGTTTTTGCAAGATAGGCGACAAAAGCCAGAATCGCCAGCAGAAACACCACACTGGTACAAATGGTGCCCAGCCCGAAACCGCCGAGAGAACGCGGTTGAGACATCAGATCACCAAGCGATGCCCCCAGCGGCCGGGTCAGCACGTAGGCGATCCAGAAACATGCGACGGCGTTTAGCCGCAGGAGAAAATAGGCTGCGGTCACTGCCAGAATTCCGCCGGCGAATATCAGCAGCGAGTTAAAATAGCCCCAGCGGAGCGCCTCGGAAAGAAAATCGCCACCGGAGGTGCCCAAGGCAAAGGTGGCCAGCACGGTAAGCCAATAAAAGCCCTCGCGCCGTGTCGTGAAGATGGTGTGGATGGAGAGCGATTTCTCGGAGGCGTACCAAGTAATAAAAGCAACGGCCAGCGCTGCAGAAAATACTGGCGTAGTTACCGTAAGAGGCACCCCAAGATTATCCACCAAGTTATCGCTCAAAAGCGTTCCGACAATGCTGATGAGCACCACGGCTACCCAATAATAACCCGGGACGTATTGCCTTGAGCGAAACTGATAAAACAGCGCTACCACCAGAACCACGGCCATGATTACAGCCACCCAGGCTTCACCCAGATGAAGCGTCGTGCCGAGCAGGTCTGCGGCGGTTTCGCCAACAGTCGTCGCTAAAATCTTGATGATCCAGAAATAAATTGTAACTTCAGGCACTTTATTCAGCATTAGATGCGAGGTACGAGGTTGCATTTGCGGGTTGGGCGGTGGCATAGGGCAAACTCCTTGGAACAAAAGTCCACAACTCGGGCGGGGCTACATAGATGTATACCCTGCCGGTAATTCGCCGCGTCACGCGCGCGGCGTTAACGCGCGTACAATAACAATTCAAAATGAAAGCTAG
>DZDI01000183.1 GCA_022730455.1 Phycisphaera mikurensis
CGCCCGATTTTCCATGAGGTCGGCGCCGCTGAAACCAGGCGTTCCGCTGCGTGTCCTGTCGCCATACTCTTTACCAACACCTTCTGATGCTCAGCCAACCTGGCAAAAAAAAATTACCGGCCGCCGCGCCTGCGACGCCAACCGTGCGATGGCGCGGAATGCCGCCCACCTCCGGGTACCAAGCCGCCCGGCCCTTTTTTTGCCCGCGAGCTGCTGCCCACGGCCCGTCATCGCGATGGATTATAGCGATACGCCAACGCCGCCCCAGTAATTGGCCTTGCATGTTGACGGAAGTGGCCTGAGGCTCTGTCCCCGTGAATCGAAAATTTCATACTACGGCCTCATATTTGCGATGGCATAATTCTTCCACCACCTTAGGCACCTGTACCAGTGGGGAATATTGGCCGTACCAAGTCTCAAATTTCGCCCGGCAGGCCGGGCGCATGGCGGCCAGCTTTTCCGGGTCATCCGTCGCCTCTTTTAAGGCCCGCGCCAGTTCCGCCGCATCGCCATTCTTAAACAGCCAACCCGTTTTGCCTGGTTCCACCAAGTCAATCGCCGCCCCGGCCGCATCGCTGGCAATCACCGGTGTGCCAGCCCCCATTGCCTCGGAAACCACAATCCCGTGCGGCTCATAAACCGATGGAAGCACAAAAGCCTCAGCCTGCCCCGCCAGCCCTTTGACCACATCGTGCGGCTGCACACCAACAAAATATATCCCTGCCCCATCGAGTTCGCCGGCCTGCTGCCGCAGTTCTGTCTCCAGCGGCCCGGTGCCAACCACCACCCACATCCAGCCGGCAGCCGCCAACCCCAGTTGCCGATACGCGTTAATCATTAAATGCAGCCCTTTGGCCGGCACCAGCCGGGCCGCCGTAAACAGCAGCCGCTTGCCTTGCGACTTCGCCGTGTCGATACCGCAAGTGGCTAGCAGTTCCGTGCGGTCCATGCCTCCATGTGTCGCCACGTTTAGAACCTCGGAATAGTAAGCGCACACCAGCGTTTTATCGGCAGGAGCGCCATAATATTTCCAATATTCAATGCCGGAGCCGTTGGCACACAGGACGCGGTCCAGTTTACGGATGATTGGTCGCAGTCTGGCCCGTTTTACGATCCGTTTCAGCGCCATTTTTACGGTGCCGCCAAGCTCGGCGTGGATATTGCTGTCAGCGAACATGGCTAGGGGTGTTTGCCTTTTCCGGCAGTGGCTGATAACCCAGCGTTTGATGGCGTAGTCGTAGCCGCCGACGACGGCCATATCGAACTTGGCTGCGGCAAGGATCGCCTCGGCATCGGGCCGCATGGGCCGGTCCGCCCACAGCGTACCCCGCTGCACCTCGCCAGCCCCAAAAAATAAATATTTTGAGCGGGCCGGCAATTTTGTAAGCATGGACTCGCCTAGCGGGGGAGAAAGGAAAATGCCCACATATTCCGCTTTGCCTTGCGCGTTGATCGCATCAAGCATATTGACAAAATAATGATCCGCCCGATTTTGCAGCCAGATGACACGGGCGTGCCCCAACGCTGGCGGCGATTTCAGATATTCGATCACAGCCGCCTCATCATGCACTCCGCCTGCAATTTTCGCTTCAACCATCTTTGATCTGCGTCCAAAAGAAATCCAAGCCTTCGGCAACATGGTAGCCTTTCAGGCCACACGTGCAACCGACCATCCCCAACAGGTATTATCGGCACAATGCACCATTTTCCTTGCCACGCCCACCAAGAGCCGTCGCACGCCCTGCAACTTTGGCATATGATTGGCGTTGTCGTTTTGTCGCCCAGACGGAGATGAAAGGAGCAGGGGTGCCATGTCAGAAAATGTTCTCAGCTCAAACGGTGGGCGCTTGGTCGTGGCGCTTCTCGGCCCGCCTCGCAGCGGATCGAGTGCGATCATGCGAGGTTTGGCCTCATTGGGGGTCCATTTGGGGGCTGATATTGATCTGCGTAAAGCGGACAGCGGCAATCCCGAGGGTTTTTGGGAGGATAATCGGGTTCTCGCCGTGTGCGAGGGCTTCATGGGCGATCTTGGCATGCGGTGGGACAGCCTTCGGCTGCTTGGCCCAAATGATTTTCAAACCGACCTAGCCGCCCGGTATACCCGCAGGGCGTCGGAAATCGTGGCGGACGCCGTTAGGGCTGCACCCGCTCCATGGGGGCTTAAGAACCCACGCATGGCCCGCATGGTGCCGATCTGGATGGATGCTTTTGCCACCGCGGGTTGCGCGACCGATATGTGATTTCTCTCCGCAATCCCTTAAGCGTGGCCGCCTCTGTCATCAGAGGCAGCCCTTACTACGGTACCGGTTGCTGGCCTACCTATCTGCATTTTGTCTGGCTGCTTCACATGGTCGGTGCATTGTCTCCCGTGCTGAAAGGAAAGCCCGGCGTGATAGTCGATTATGACGCCGTCATGGCCAATCCTGTTGCCGAGTTGCAGCGGCTTGCCAGCGCCATCGGACTTGCCTGCGGTGACCAGCGAGCCTTGGACGAATACGGCCAGATGTTCCTGAAATCCGGTCTGCGGCATGCGGCTTTTTCAGCGGAGGACATCCTTGCCGACCCGCTCGTGCCATCGGTTGTGGGCAGGGCACACGCTATTCTGTCGGCTTCGGCAGCAGGGGCGTTACCGCTCAATTCACCTGAATTCTCAAGCCGTTGGCAGTCGGTGCTTGCAGAGCTTGATGAACTTCGCCCCGTGTTGCTGCTTCTCGATTCACAGCATTCGGCTTTGGTGGCCCGTCGCGGCCTTGTCGGAGCGATTTACCGCCGCCTTCCGATGCGTTGCAAACGGGCGTTATCGCGTTCATAGTAGGGTGGGGTTGCTCTGCTTTCGGCCATCGGTAATTTTTATTGCGACGACGATAATTGGGCAGCGTTCCCGGGCGACGATGGCACGCCCTCACACCGCCACAACTCCCAGCTTCTGCAGTGCGCGTTTCAGCGAGGGAACGTGCGCTGTCACTTCGGCGACATTCGTTTAAGATACCTTCAGTGGCAATATCGAGGAGCGTTTACGGCTAATTCATGAAGATTCTCTTCACCATCTCCGATTTATCCGCAGAAACCGGCGGCGTCGCCACCGTCACCGCCGCGTTGGCTGAAAACCTCGCCGCCCGCGGCCACCACGTCACCGTCGGAACGGTCGACCATGGCGGCACCCATCTGAATCCGCAGGAGGTGCGGGTGGCACGCTTTCCGCTGGATGGTTCCGCCCGGCTTGCCAAAAGCTCGCAGCTTAAGGAGTTCCTGCGGCATCAGGTGCCCGCTCACGAGGTGGTGCAGATACAGGGCCTGTGGCAAAGCCCCGGCCATCAGGCCGCCGCCATTTGCCGCAAATTCAAAATCCCATATGTCGTGGCCCCGCACGGCATGCTGGATGAAAAATCACTGCGGATGGGCAACCGCTATATGAAGCGGCTTTTTTGGTGGCTGGCCGACGGGCCCATGTACAAGGGTGCCGCCGCGGTGCAGTGCCTGAACACCGCCGAAGATCGTGTCTCGCCGTGGCTGGCGGGTTTGCCGGTGGTACACATCGCCAACGGCATCGATGACCATATCTTTGCCGAAATGCCGCCGCAGGGGGCGTTTCGCAGCCGCTATTTTGCCAATCAGCCTGCGGCCAGGATCGTGCTGTTTTTAAGCCGCATCCACCCCAAAAAGGGGCTGGACCGTTTTTTACCGCTTTGGCCATCGGTTAGGCGTGCCGTGCCGGATGCACGGCTGGTGATTGCGGGCACCGGCGAACCGGCCCATGTCCAGGCGATACAAGATCAGATTGGGCGGCTGGGCATCGGGGCCAGCGTGCAGATGGTTGGGCTGCTTAACGGCCGGGATAAATGGCAGGCCCTGCGCGATGCGGATGTATTTATTTTGCCATCGCGCCAGGAAGGCTTTTCGATGGCGATAACCGAGGCGATGGCCGCAGGTTGCCCGGTGGTTATCACACGTGCATGCCAGTTTGATGAGGTGGAGACGGGTGGTGCGGGCATCATCGCACCCGACGATTCGATGGATGCATTTGCCGATGGCATTATTTCTATATTAAAAAATCCGAATAGCACTATGGGCAAAGCGGGTCGGGCACTGGTCGCCGACCGATATCTGTGGTCCAAGGTGGTTGATCGGTTTGAGAATCTTTACCAGAGGCTCGCCCCGCTGGCAGATCCGCCCTAGTGCTTTGTCATCCGTCACACGATGGATAAAGCCTACGCAACTTTATCCGCGCATCCGCCG
>DZDI01000049.1 GCA_022730455.1 Phycisphaera mikurensis
GCGGCTGCTATCGGTGTAATTCTATTTAGCTTTTTCTGAAGTTGGTGGAACCATTGAATCGATAAGTCACGTGTACGGGGTTGATCGCAGGTCTCCGTCGTTATACAATGTACAATGTTGGGTATAAGCCTGCTGTCATTCAAATGCGATCGACATTTCGAAAGGGGTTGGATGCATGAAAGATCATGGGAACCGCAAAGCATTAAAAGATCAACTGGTGGCGTTTAAGGCCGACGCGCAACTCGCGGCGTTGCTTTCGGGCGTCAAGAACAAGAGTGAATTAATCCGCGATGCGGTTTACGCATTTTTGGGGCATTTATGCCCGCTGTGCAATGGTAAGGGCACCATTGACGCCAATCGCGGGCATGAAATTGAACTCCTGCTCACGCAACTTGAGTTTGCCAGTTGCTCCGGATGCCATACCCCTTTACCGGTGCTTCCCAAACTGCGGGCCATCGTACGACAGTTGCCAAAGGCGGATCGCCAACGCCTCGGCGAGTATGAGAAAACCGGTGAACTGCTGTGCGTGAGCTGCTATGAAAAGGCGGATCAATGTGAAGATTGCGGTCAGCACGTGCCGCAGGGTGGCCTTCGTCGCCATCAGCAGGCCCGTCACACGGCCTCTGGCCGGGCGGAAAAACAGCCGATATGAGCATTCATTTCATGCTGCTTGCCACTGTTAATCTTTGGAATCCCACCGGCGTGGCTATGGGCATTCTGGGTATTCTGGCAACCGCCTTTTTACTGGGAATGGTGCACGGCATAACGCCTGATGAGCACACTTGGCCCATCACCTTCAGCTATGCGGTAGGAAGCTACAGTTGGAAGGGTGGGATGCAGGCGGGGTTGTTATTTTCGCTGGCCTTCACCATTCAGCGTTCAATCATGTCGGAACTGGCTTATTTTGCATTAACGGATTTCGCCCAACACGCCCTTTTTAATTTCTGGGTTTATATCATCATCGGGATTGTGATGGCGGTATCGGGTTTTTACGTCCTCAAACGAGGTAAAATCCTGCACATGTTCCATATCCATAAAATGGGGAAAGACTCCGGCGGAGCCAACACGCAAAATATGCCCAGATATATGCCGCTGGTGCACGGCTTTATCGCCGGTTTTGGCACGGGTGCCTTTGCCCTTATTACCTACACAGCGCTTTCACCTCACATGGGTTCCCCTTGGCTGGCCTTTCTGCCCGGTACCTGCTTTGGCTTGGGCACCATGGCCATGCAGGTAGTTGCCGGTGGTCTTTTTGGGCAGTGGATGGCCAAGCGGAATTTACCGCCCGAAGCCCGTGCCACCCTCGCACGACTTATGTCCGGACGAACTTTGTCCTGGGCCGGTTCCGCCTTTGTAATTGTTGGCATCGGCGGCCTCCTCTGGCCCCGGCTATGGAGCCTGTCCATCAATACACATATTCACATTCACAATTTGCACTCCCTTGGAGTGGGCTTTTTTCTGGCTTTTGTCGTCCTCATTACTGTCGCCTCGGCGGCGTTTATCAAATCCATCCGCGATGTATCCAGAATGCCGCCAAAACCTGACGTCCCCGGCGGCCCTGCAAATCATACCGGCGCCAGTTCATCCACCTGACCACGACCCTCTGTCACACAGCGTTATCTGCCCAATGTAATGGTGGCCGGTGACCCTTTATGGTAGATTTTTGTTAGACAGTTGTCTAAGTTTTAAGAACCCGATAAACTGTTGCAGTCGAGATGCGGAATGTCATGCGATAGTCAATCGTATGGCAGGGCGCCGTTGTGATCGAAAATTCTATCGGGAACGGTCGAGGATTGTTGTCCGCCGCTGTTTCATCCCGAGCTTTTAGTGAAGGACGGAATTTTATGATTCTTCCATACGATTGGCGGGAAAAACTCAAGCCATCCAACCTTCGGCAAACCATTAACGAGAACTCGGCGGCCGTGAGCCTCATTGCCGCCGTGATTGCCGTGTTGGCGATAGTATGGATTTTTCGCAGTACCGTGGGTGGAGGCGTCGGTACGGCGCCAATGGCATACTATTACGACACAACGACCCACCAGTTCTACACCTATCGCAGCTCACGGCCACCACCAATTAAAAATGCGCAGGGCAAGCGTACCATCGTGCTGGCGTACATGTATACCTGCACCTCCTGTGGAGATCGAAAAATTGCCTGGCTGCAAAAATACTCCCGGCAAACTCGCAAAGCCCTTCAGGCGATGCTGAATTACAAGCCTACTCCGGGCAAGCCGTTCCTTCCGCCACCGATGGAGGCACCGATTTTTGGCAACGGCATTCTGGTACGTTCACCCGTGAAGGGTGCGCAGTGGTATCCGATACAGTCACCGGAAGGTCAGCAGATTACGCAACTTCCGAAATGCCCTTCAGGAAATGCCAAAATATGTCTTCCGTGATAGCTGAAGGTATGCCGGAGAGAACTTTGGCGATTGCCCGATGAGCACCTTTTCGTCCATCGAGACGGTCATTGCGGCCATTCGTCAAGGCGAGATGGTTATTCTGGTTGACGACGAAGACCGCGAAAATGAGGGGGACTTGGTTTGCGCCGCCCAGTTCATATCGCCACAAATCGTCAATTTTATGCTGCACAAGGCCCGCGGCGTTTTATGCGTCACACTAACCGGCGACGACTGCGAGCGGCTTAGCCTGTATCCTCAGGCAGCGTTCAATACAGCCCCGTTGGGCACGGCGTTCACCGTAACGGTTGATGCTCATCCGCGCTTTGGAATCACCACCGGCGTATCCGCAGCCGAGCGGGCAAAAACCATTCAGGTCATCATAGACCCCAAAAGCCGGTCCGACGATCTGTGTCGCCCTGGTCACATCAACCCTCTGAGAGCTCGGGGCGGTGGAGTTTTGGAACGCGCCGGGCAGACGGAAGGTTCCGTTGATTTAGCCAAGCTTGCCGGGCTCCATCCATCCGGCGTCATCATTGAAATTATGTCCACCGATGGGTCGATGGCCAGATTGCCTCAACTGCAGACGTTTGCTGCTAAACATCACTTACATCTCTGCAGCATTGCCGACATCATTCAATACCGCTTGAGGCAGGAAACCCTTATCCGCCGAATTGCCCAGCAACCTCTGACGACCCGATGGGGATGCTTCGATCTGATCGTATACGAGACCATGCATGATCCACTTCTGCACATTGCGCTGACCTGCGGTGGCATTGGCGTGCGCGATCCGCACACCGGTCGGGTACCCACTCAACACACACCAACCCTCGTTCGGATGCACTCAGAAAACCTGCTGAGCGATGTATTCCAGAGCAACGATTCACCAAGCGGAAGAGAGTTGCAAGCGTCCATGGAGATCATCGCCAAGGAGGGCCGTGGTGTAGTGGTTTACCTGCGGCAGGAATCAAGGGGGCTGGCGTTACTTTCGCGATTGAAAGAGTTTCAGTCATCATCAGCGCCGGTGCCGCAAATCAACGAGGCGTTGACCAGCCCCATGAGCCGACGCGATTTCGGCATTGGCGCCCAGATTTTACGTGATTTGGGCCTGTCCTATCTGCAACTACTGACCAACCGCCCTAAAAAACTTCACGGGCTTGAGGCTTTTGGCCTGCAAGTCGTCGATCAATTGCCCATTAAGTACTGATAGAATCACGCCTGCCAATGGGATATCGCCGCGGCACTGGCCAGCCACCGATCACCATCCAACTCTATACCCGTGCTTCAAGTTGGCAGTGCGTACGGCTAAGAAAAAAACGAATGAGGCACGACCGGAAATATCGGATCGCGGTACCTCAACGTGAATTTGCGATAAGGATTCAATGTCTTCGGCCATGGCTGGCAAATTTTCACCCGCCGTCGGATGCATCGCTGTCTGGAAACGGGCCGGTTTAAGCCCCGTGGCTAAACCAACCCGCGCGAATGCGTCCGCTCGGCACGCAGAAACATATGATTGACTTGCATCAAACCTCGAACCGATGCGCCCTACCGACCGACATCATTCCGCGTCATCGTCCTCGTAGTATACATCATCCTCGTCAAGGTCATCATCGTCGTAATCATCGTTTAGCGACTTTTCACCGAAGTCATCCTCATCGTCGTCGTCGTCGTCATCATCGAGGTCGTCATCATCGTCAAAATCATCGTCATCGTCATCATCATCGTCTTCCTCATCCCCATCTTCTTCCGGTGATGGGCGACGCTTGGCCGCTTTGACATCGGACGAAAATACGACTTCATCCGCGATTAAAGATGAATCTGAATCAAACACTGTACCATTCGACATGTCCCCGGCCAACTCCACTGGGTCCGATGCAAATGCCAATGCATACGACGGACAATCCAAGGATGACAAACAGGTCGCGAGAATTTGTTTCCTACTGGCGATGATCATCACCGACTCTCCTGCTAAAACCACGGAGCAACGACTCCGGACGAAACACAAGACTGCGTTACAATACCAATCTCGGCCGAGTTGGCAATCGCCGCGCGTTGCGGAGATCGCCATCGGCTGACGCCGGTAAAATATCGGCAATTTCGGCCAAGTCAATGACACCCGAAATTTGCCGTGCCGCCGCCACAGATTAATGAGCAATCTGAGGCAGCCAAATACCGACTTGTGACGGAGTTTAACGAAATTGAAGGCGCAAGAAAAGATCGCGATCTTTCCCGGTACTTTTGATCCTCCAACGCTCGGTCATCTCGACGTGATTGAGCGCGGCCGGCATCTATTTGACCGCCTCATCGTGGCCATTGGTGTCAATGCCGATAAAACCCAATTTTTCCCAGTTGAGTTGCGGCGGAAGTTGCTTGAACACTCGACCAGAGACTGGGGAAATGTCATGGTGGAATCTTATACCGGCTTGACTGTGGATCTGGTAAAAAGACGTGGAGCGGTGGCTATTATCCGCGGATTGCGCAATATGACCGATCTGGAATATGAATTTCAACTTGCTTTGACCAACCGGGCTATCGCCTCCGTGGAAACTGTATTTATAATGACCAATGAAAAATTTGGCTTTACCAGCAGCAGCCTCATCCGCCAGATCGCGGCATTGGGTGGTGACCTGCAGAAACTCACCACCCTGTTGCCCGAAGAGGTTATCACGGAGTTGGAGCGACAGCGTCAAGTGCGTTCTTAATACAGACGCGCGTGGGCCAGAGATGAAAAAAAAACATCGGCGCGTACACTACTCATTGGTATCAAGGCCGCCGCTTGCTGGCGGGACAGGCCAGAGCGTTTGAAGAGGAGATCAACAACGTGATAAATCGACCACGCAGCGTGGAAGTTACTGACGGTCCTGAACGGGCGCCGCAGCGGGCTTTTTTCCGATCTATGGGCTTGACCGATGCGGATATCTATAAGCCGTGGGTAGGCGTCGCCAGCACATGGAATCAGGCGACGCCCTGCAATTTAACCTTGGATCGACAGGCCAAAGCGGCGGCTGAGGGTGTGCGAAAAGCCGGCGGCACCCCCCGCGAATTTGTCACAATTGCAGTATCCGACGGTATTGCGATGGGGCATCAGGGGATGAAGGCATCATTAGTGTCGCGTGAAGTCATCGCCGATTCAATTGAATTGATGATGCATGCCCACCGATATGATGCGCTCGTAGGACTTGCCGGATGCGATAAGTCTCTGCCAGGTACACTGATGGCCATGCTGCGTCTGAATCTGCCCAGCATTTTTTTATATGGCGGAACAATTCTGCCGGGAAAATTTCGCGGCAAAGACGTAACCATTGTGGATGTGTATGAAGGAGTAGGCTCTCACGCGGCAGGCAAAATGTCCGACGCCGATCTGCGGGAACTGGAATGTGCAGCCTGCCCGTCCGCTGGTTCGTGTGGTGGTCAATTCACGGCCAACACCATGGCCTGCGTGGCTGAAGCCATTGGGATGGCCTTGCCGGGTTCTGGTTCACCCCCGGCCGTTGATACGTTGCGCGATCAATTCTGTCAGCAGGCCGGCAGCACGGTGATATCGCTTCTGGAACATGACATACGCCCTAGGGCCATCGTCACGCGGGAGGCCATTGAAAATGGCATCGCCATTGCAGCAGCCACTGGCGGCAGCACTAATATCGCCCTGCACCTTCCCGCCATCGCCCATGAGGCGGGCATTAAATTGACATTGGACGACATCGAGCGAATCAGTAATCGTACCCCCACGATTGCCGACCTTAAACCCGGCGGGCGCTATGTCGCACTGGACGTTTATCGGGTTGGTGGTATTCCCGTCATTCTCAAGGTGCTGCTGGATAACGGCCTTATTCACGGTGATTGCCTGACGGTGACAGGTAAGACCATGCGGGAAAACCTCAAGGACGTGAAACTACCCGATAATCAGGATGTTGTGGTCCCGGTGGAAAAAGCTTTGAGCCGACACGGCGGACTGAAAATCCTCAAGGGCAATCTGGCGCCGGAAGGTTGCGTGATTAAAACCACCGGCGTGAAAAAACTTAAGCATCGCGGGCCCGCGAAGTGCTTTGATTGCGAGGAAGACGCGATGAAGGCCGTACAGGAATTAAAAATTAAGCCGGGCGATGTCGTGATTGTGCGATATGAAGGCCCCAAAGGGGGACCCGGAATGCGCGAAATGCTGGCTGTCACGGCCGCCATTGCCGGCCAGGGACTCGGTTACGATGTCTGCCTTATCACCGACGGCCGATTCAGCGGCGGCACGCGCGGCTTATGCATAGGCCATGTAGGACCAGAGGCGCAGGTCGGCGGCCCCATAGGCCTGCTGCGTAACGGTGATATAGTGCGCGTAGATGCAGAACTGGGCACTATTGATGCCGAGCTATCAGAAGAAGAATGGACCGGTCGGCGCGCAACGTGGAAGCCGCGTGCCAACGGGTATGACCGAGGAGCCTTGGCGAAATATGCCAAGCTGGTCGGGCCCGCATGCGAAGGAGCGGTCACACATTAAAGCCCGGCCGTTATGGCCATCGGTGGGTCAGCAACCTTGCTTTGCCGTGTGCCGTGGGCCTTAAGGTAACTGCACAGAGTGCGGGCTGAAGTTGCCGGACCAGTTCAATGTCCACAGTTTTTGCAGTGGAACTGTGCGCGCGGAGCCGTCCGTGAACGACACATTGATCCCACCCAAATGGCGATCGATGCAGAAACGCCCCATTTGATCGTTGGCATTAAGTGTCGGATCACCTGTCTGAAGGTTGGTTGGTACGGGGTCGGCATCCGATGGGCTCCCATCAACCCAAATGCTGTCCGCAAACAGCGGCTGATTCTGAACAATACCAGATCCATTGGCCCGCGGATCAAAAGATGGAGGAGGGGCCTGTTCAATATAGCCCTTACCATGATCATCGTACGTACCGCCAACAACAATATTTCCGCGTATGGCGTGGCCGCCGCCGCTGACGAAATTGCCTGCTACATAGATGCTGCCATTGAGATTGAGTTGCCCCTGAATCGTAACATTGCCGAGCGTCACGATGTTCATATCTGCAGTCCCCTGCGACGGAAATTGCCCATTGAAGGTAACACTGCCGGAAACAATTAGGGTGCCGCTGCCTTCAACCTGAAACTGGCCGCTTCCACTGAAGTTGCCATTAACAAAAAGATACGGATTTTGGCTGAAATTGATCGTCTTACCACCCGAAAATGGCTGCGGATTATCAGTCTGCATGATTTGATTATAAATGGCTGTCACACTTGGCGGCTGCATCCCCGGCATGTCGGGCATCTGCGAACCGCCGACAGAAATGCCTCCCTGCAGAGTTATACTTCCGCCGGACTCTATGTCGCCGGTGATCATGGCATTGCCATTGGCCAGTATACTTGTGGCGGAAGCGATGGAGCCGTAGTAAGTGGTATTGCCGCCAAACGTGGCGCTGCCGTACGCCGCCACCACCGGAATGAAGCTGTACCCTCCAGCATGTGTGTTGAGTCCATAGCTGCACACCACGCCATGCAGCCAGCCATATGGTCCATCAGGATTCACGTATCCCCAAGCTGTATTGGCCGATCCGACACCCAATGTTGTACCCAACGGATCTGCTGGCGTGCTGGCATCAGGACAGATGCCATTTTCTGCCATGTTATTGTCGAAGGGTTTAATTTCTTGATACCAGTAGCCCGTCGGAGACTGAGAATCATCCGGAAACTGCCCTTTATGCACCTGACGAAAGGCCAAAGCCGCAAGTGAAAGTTGATGCAGATTGGACAAACATTGCGTCCGACGTGCCAGTTCACGGGCATGGGCCAGGCCGGCAATCAGTAAGGCTATCAGCACAGCGATGACGGTGATGACCACCAAGAGCTCGGTCATTGAAAAACCATATTCTGTGTTCGGCCGAGCTCTAATTTTTGCGTTCATATTGCACCTTCAGCCTTACCCCCTCACCAATAAGCTCCAGCAGCAGACGAACACGCCTATCCGACCATAGGTTTCGGCGGTATGCGTATCGATGCATAAGTCGTTTTAGGAACGTCCTATTAAATAGTTGAAATTAGAGCATGCGCAAGGCTCTGCGCTTAAAGAGGTGTAGTCCCAATATGGTTTGGGTTTGGATCGACTCCCAAGGGCCTTATCGCTCGTCCACGGCACCGCCGAATTAAAAGGCATCGCACCGCTGGCCCGCCCGCACGCCGGTGGTGATTTCGATAGTCACTCACCCTGTTTGATCGAAGGAAAAGAAAAGCGTCCGCCTGCCCACGCGTTGGCGCACAGTGCATCCGCATACACCACACGGCCGAAGAGTAGCGGCATCACGCCATTGCCAATAAAAACACCGGCTTGGCAGAAATTGCGCCCTTGCGGATTGTGGCCGCGACATCCAACACGGCTTTTGTTAACCGATCCAGCGACCCGCGCGGCGGGCCCCGTCGTGTCAAGACGGGCACTCATCAATTGCTGATCGCCCTATTTTGCGATGGCGTTGGCGAGGCAAGTGTAGTACTCACTGCCGCCATAATATAGCCACCACCGACCGTCATGCCGCGTCAGACCGGTAAAGAACGTTGTATCGTCAAAGCTGGACACAGGCTTATCAGGGTTGGAGGCAGAAAACCCATTTTCGTATGGAATGGCGGGATCCGCCGCCAAGACTGGAGCAGGAAGATAAGCGAGTGGTCGGGCAGGATTATTTTGAGAAAAGAGCACCTCGCCAATGGCATAAAAATGCCCTGTGAAATTCCCGCCGGTAAAAAGCACAATTCGCTTCGGGTGACGGTGGGAATAATTGCCCAAGGCGAAACACACTTCACCGCCGGGGTAATGCAGCGGCTCTTTTTGCGTTACCCAATGCCGCATGTTTGTGGAGTAGGCGATGAGTCCGTTATCGAGGTACATGACAAATTTACCATGGACGCGGATGGCGTGGTTATGCGGGCCTTGCAACACGACGGCGTTGCGGTGCAACCGTTTGGAATCAGGGAACACAATGCCAATTTTTTTCCAATGCAGAAGATCTTTGGAGGTGGCGAGGTAGGTTCCGTTTATCTTCAGGTCACCGTTATTGTTCCAATCCCACTGATTGCAAAACATGTAGTAGGTACCTTTGTATTCTGAAACATCAGGGTCTTCATAGCTGTAGCGCCGATAACCTTTTTTGAAAATGGGGCTTACAGCGGCATCTTTTTTGAAATGGATACCATCCTTGCTGATCGCCACACCGATATTACAAATATAGTCGGCCGCCTTGTTGTGCGGATCATTAAGTGGTCGAGTGCCCCGGTAAATATAATAGAACTTACCACCTTTTACGATGATGGCGCCATTGTGCACTCCCCCGGCGTTATTGAAACATCCGTAGTCCCATGCGCCAAACGTGTGGCTGGGACGGAGCACTGGATTACCGACATATTTGGCGAACGGCCCCACCGCCCACGGAAAAGTCTTAAATTCATCTGCCGGGATTTTTAAATGATGCGGAAAGCTGCCCCACCACCGCGTCTTGCTGAAGGCCATATTTTGCCAATTCAAATAATCCTGCTCATTGGGAAATTGTCGTGCAGAAACCCTGCTCTTTGCCACCGCCGCAGATGGATTGGCAAAAAGATACCCAATGAAACCTGCCGAAAGCAAAACACAGCCGCCAACAATCAGCACGCGCAACGATCGATGTAACTTCACGACGTTCTCCAAACGTATTTTACAATAACCACCGGTGAAAATTCATACCATACGACTCACCGCATTATCAGTGTATTTGGTCTGGTAACACTCAACAATATCATTTTGTGCGAATCATTTGGCCTTTTGTACCGGATCGCAACATAATGCCTTCTCGACAGGAGGCACGGCATTAGTCGTCGATGGCATTGATGGTGCATCATGACGATTGCGATGTCGCGGTGCATGCTGCAGTGCCTGTTAGGAGCCTACGGCGAAAACCGGGTCCGTGTACCCATTGAGCTGATGCGACGCCGCAGGTGGGGCGTTTGCGGCCAATCAATCCTAATTTGTAGGCGTGACAGAGCACTAGCCAAAATTAAAACCAGCTAGGCACCGATAAAATTTCGCCGCGGCAAGCCAACTGGCGTTTTATTGTGGCACTTCATCTCATGGCTGCCATGGGATTTTGACACAATCAAGATTTACGTCACCGGTATTTTCCGGATCACGTCGGATCATGATGGTGTTATTGCCGGCCACGAGAGGAAGGTACATTTCCAACTCTTCCCAAGTGCTCCAGTCTTGGCGGCCTGGAATATCTAATGGTCCAAAAAGGATGCCATTGACATATACATTGAGAGTCTGAATGCTGCCCGGGTTGCCATTGGCCACACGGAAATTAACTCGATAGTGTCCGGCCTGCTGCCGACACAGATAAAATGCCGCCGCCGTCCCGGGCGCGGTAAACCCGGCGATAAAGCCAATGCCGGTGTAGCCGGGATGGTTGGTGGCAATTGTATTCCGGGTTTCGGGCGTCGGGCCGGTAAGCGATGCGTCACCAGCGGTCAGCAGTTCCATAGTCCTGGTTAATACCTGATGACCGCTGACATCGAGGGCAACTTCGGTATCGGCACCGGCTGGTATTTTCACCATGGTGACCGGGCCGTAAACGTCCACATCCGGATACCAACCTGACGTCGCTTTGGATAAAGCTAGGGCATCTGCGACTTGCGGCAGCGCCTGACCGCCACTGTGCACGCCAAGAGCCGCTTGCCCATGCATGCGAACTACGTAATGTTTTACGCTGGAGGTGTAGGTACCCTGTTTGGCAGCAACCGTGACGCGTGCCTGCTGGCCACGTCGCTGCGCCGTTATTAGCTGGCGGTGAAAGCGCCCCTTTTCATAATCAAAATTATCACCGGCATCGTCATAAAACACACCGGCGGACGGCGTAGTAGCCGGAAATATATCCAGGTAAACCATCGCAGGCTTGGCTGTGTGAATCGCCGGGGAGGGAGCGACGGTGGGTATGATCGCCCCATCCTTGATAAATAGCGGCCAATCCATCCAGGTGGTGGCATTCAAGGCGTAGGTAATCCATCGGCCACCCACGTGACGATGCCCTCGGAAGTAATCGGTCCACTCACCCTCCGGCAGGTAGATACGGCGAGTGAGACTTTCGTCTTTTCCGGTTCCCAATTTATCCAAGACCGGTGCCGCCAGCATCCAATCGCCAAACATCCATTGATCGGTCATATTGGCTACGTGCGGATCGGCAGGGTAGTCAAAAAGCAGAGGTCGCACTATACCCACACCTGTTTGCGTGCAGGCCGCATGGTCCAGTGCATAGGTGTAGAAAAACCAGGTGTAGCGCCGACGGATGGCCAGTTTGACGGTTTCGCACGCCTGATCACCAAAAAGCCAAGGCTGACGTGGATCAAAGCTGGAGTGGGTGCGGAGTATGGGGCATACGGCGCTGAATTGAAACCAGCGCGTATAGAGTTCCGGACGGGGTTGACCGAAAAATCCGCCGGTATCCTGCGCCCAGCGCATCTGTCCAAGATTAATCGTGCTGAGCATGTGCAGGGTTTGCAATCGCATGGATTTAAATCCGCCGACTATGTCCCCGGACCATGTAGCGTAGGCATAGCGCTGAGCGCCGAGGTAATAATTGCGGTTCAAAGACCAGACGCGCGGACTGCCCGGAAGCTGTCTTTGACCATCATAAAATGCCTGCTGCATGTGCAGGAATTCAAAATTACCCAGTACGGGTATATCTGCTTCGTCGTTCCAAAATCCGGCGATTCCCTGTTGCATGCACTGATGCGCCCAGGTGGAGTGCCAGAACCATTGACGGCAAAGCGGCTTGTAAAAGTCCAGATTGACGGATGTAAGATGTTCCCAGCCGTTGTTGAGTTCGTCTTCCGGAGCCGGCTTATCGCGTGGAAACCAAAATCCCAGTTTTTTGGCTGCGGCAGCCTGAGTGGTCAGCGGCGCATGAGGCCCTTGGACATTGGTGACAATGATGCGAGGCTTCATGATGCCGGTGATTTTGCATTGCAATGCGCGTGTCCAGTTAATCAGAGCGTTGGGATTATCTTTGGGATACAACGCTTCGGAAAAACGAACCGGGCTCCACCGAAATTCGCCGTAGTGGCTGGCACCCCAGTCGTGCCATTGGAAATCCAATGTGAAATTATCAATCGGGATATCGCGGGCTCTATAGGTTTCTAAAACCTTCCGCAACGGCCCCTGATTGATGTGGAACTGAGAATTGGTAAAGCCGTAACCCCATTTGGGAAACATCGGCATTCTTCCAGAAACCAGCGACAACCCTCGAAAAATAGCTGGTGGCGTACCGACCAATATAAACATTGTCAAACTGCCGGGACGGAAATAATGGCGACCATAGTCATTTGCGCTCGGACTGCCGTAGTAAAACCCAATTTCATCGGGCTTAACTTGAAAATAACCGCCGTCGGAATCCACGAGAACGCCGTAACCGGCGGTGGTCCAGGCGAAGGGTGCTCCACCGCCACCTTCAATGGACGCCTTGACCTCGTAGATATCGCTGGGGGTGGGGACTCGGGCCACGTCAGTGGTAATTTGACCCGGTGCGATCTTGGCAGCCGTCGCTACGTCATAGGCCTGAATATGATCACTCGCGCCCGCCTTGAGCATGGGCAACGGATAGACCTGATACTGGAACGGGTTCGATGCAAAGCATCCAGAATTACGGATGCCATAGAAATTATCCTTGGAACTGTGCCGAAATTTGAAACCGTTGCTTGCCGGATGCCTGGAATCAACGTGGAGACTTTGATCCGCCCCCTGGTCCAGCAATATTCGCCCGGAATGATCCAGAACCGTCAAACGGCAGGGATGGCGACTGATGTGCAATTCAAATTGATCCGTAAGAACACGTATCGGATCGCCGGCCGTATTTATTTTGGCCGTGGAATCTCCCGGAAATTTAGCGTTCGGATCCAATACCGGCGTATGCGGATCACTTTTGCCATCAGCCAGCATATCCAGTCGCAGAATGCCCGGTGCCGGAGTCTGTACCCGCAGCACATTCCGGCCAATGTGCAGGATCAGTACATCACCACGCTGAGCCACACCGGAAACATTACCCAGCACAGGCGAGATGGCCGCGTCCGTTGTGCCACCCAAGCCGTTGATAGCAACAGCCGCTACGGACGCCGCCTTGAGAAATTCACGTCGATTGGACGGCACATCATACTCCTTATCATTTCAATACCCCATCAATATACGTAGAGTCCTTTTCCTCATTTCGCACTGACTCCATACACCACGCAGATGATCAGCATCTGCCTGCACCCACCAGAGATACGAGTCAACCCAGAAGGCGGTTTGCGATTCTACTTCGCAACCGCCATGCCGACTACCGTGTCGGCACCGCCGTAAAGAAGAAGCCATCGGTGTGCCAATACATCCAGTAGCGGCCATTGATCCTAGCGGTCGCACCGCCGCCGCAGCACCGAATAACAATACCAGCTCTCTTCGATTCATAGCACCAGCCTGTTCATCATTAAAACTATAATACTGTCTGGGACCATACCGCACCGATGGTATCCCCGGATGATGTTCGCGTACAGCGACATTTTGGGTCGCGGCAGCAACCTCAGGCCATTCACGGTCGAGGCCTCATGACGAGGCCTGTAATAACTGCACGCACATGACGCACCACCAAGACCCGCTCTTGCCGACGTTCTGGCAGCGACCATGTTTGTCGTTGCCCGCGGGCGGGCCACCGAAAGGTTCCCCGCCACCCCACCATGACCTCGGGTACGGCACACAAAAATATCCGCTATTTATGTGCGCTGGTGGCCACTTGAAATCCATTTATGGGGGCGTACGCGGCATCCGATCCGGTTCCGATTTTGCCGATAAGCTCCCCATTACCATTGGCAATGAGTCCCTTGATCACATTCCACGTATGTCCTTTGTTGGCCAAAGCGAAAACGTTCGTAGCAGCGGTGTGTTTGCGGTGAGTGGGCACGAACGCGCCCGTCTTTGACACCTGCCACCGACTGGGCTGCTTGATGAGGCGACCATCGGTGCCAACGGTCGTCGATCCAAAGGTAATGGTGGAGTCGGCACCGGGATTTTTTGATCCATAGAAATAGATATCGTATTTCGCACCGGGGGTAAGCCCACTGATAACCAACTTTTCCGCGGTTTTGTCCCCTGTGGGGTGCGGCCCGCCAACCAGAAAATTCTCCAGCAGTTTATTGCCGGTCCCGTCATTATTGAAGTTGAATGGTGGCTTGGCCCCGTATAAATCGCTGCCGGTGAGGGTGAAGCCAATCGTGGTTGCGGTTTTACCATCGGACGCTATGAGATTTGATCCCGACACGGTCCCACCAGCGGCTGTGGTGGATACATTAATCTGGTTCCAGAATGTGCCGGCATCTGGTGCGGCAGCTACCCCCTTGTATATCTGGCTTACCTTATGATGAGGTTGATCAAACTGGACGTTCACGACGGTTGCTACGGCCACCGATGAAAACGCGCCTATGATCGAGGCCACAGCCACCGCCGCTAACCACCGACCAACCCTATTTCTTTTTGAAATAACCATCTGTACATTCCTCGATAAACAAAAACCAGCACACTTCGACACTACAAGCCACGCGGCTTGCGCAAAGGCCTGAGTGTTATCCCAATGTTTCAATCCATCCATCGGCAAATACCTTGCACTGTGCATCGCTCGTTTCATCCGGGCAGGCGTTGTTCACCACCGCCTTTTGTGCAGGTATATTGCCTACCAGCACACCGCAGCTACTGAAAAGCTCCCGGGCAAAGCCACATGGTAAAGCTTTGATTTTCCCAACGGGTATGGCAATGCTCAGCATGTTTACGCCTCCGTGCGTACCGTCAATTTATCGTTCTGCCAGCGCTTACCTCGAACGGCCGACCGCGCCTGGCGGGCTAGATCAAAAAAGTCGTCGAGCCGCACCGGCTCAAAACGACCCGGCGGCAAAAGCTTCAGCACCTGCTCAAACAGGTAGGGCGTACCGGTGGGCATGCCCCCGTAGATGACCACGAACCACGGTCCGGCAATTTGATTTGATTGCAGCAGTAACTGTTGGACCATGGGGGCAGGGTCCGTGAGCGTGTAGTAGTCCGGACTGTACACGACGGGGATGTCTTCGAAGGGATACTCAACTTGGTATTTATTGCTCCATTGAGTAATACCCTTTAGACCGCTGGCTTTGATAAACGCGTTCCACAGGCCGCGTGTCTTCAAGTTGGTATCCCACCAGATATCCCCGATGCTCAGACCCGTCGAACGTAATCCTTGATTGATCAGGCGCGCGTAAGGAATGATCAGGTGGTCGGGAATCGAATCGGGATGCGTATATCCCCAACAGGAACATGCGGCAAAAAAGTAGTCATGAGGCGTCGCGGTTTTGTGGTAGTAGCTGACCAATCCCGGGAATTCCCGGTACAGGAGAGGGTCCATACCCCAATTGATGGGAAAACGCCCCCGCTCCGGCTGCAGCCAGCTCCCCGAATTCTCAAGCGATTCTAGGCATTTGATGGTATCGCCCTCGTTGACCATGAATGCTATATAAATCTTGTTTTCCAGTTTCGGTTTTGCCCTTTTCTGGCCCGGTTGGCCGAAAGGCCTGGCCAGGAGGGGCAGGCCCTTAAAAAATGTCAGATCCCCCTCCTGCGTGTTGATCATCACATGACCCAGACGGGATATGTGGGAAACCACAGTGTTTTCGCCTGGTTCTCCCCATCCATAAACCGGGGCCCAAAGCTCGAGCGAATTTAATATTTTATCAATCAGGCCGGACTCCACAGCAAGCTCCTGCAGCCGCTTGGGATTATGTGTCGGATGTGCGATGGAATTGCCAAAATTCAACTGAAATGTGAACCAACGCTCTCGAACTGCGAGATCCACGCTGGGGAGCGTGTCGTAAGCCGCAAGGCCATAATCAAAAACGCGTGAAAAAACACCGGATTTGGCACACTCGGGCAGCAAATGTTTGATTGCCCAAGCGTGAGCGGCAATGCGACGCGGTACACTGCGTGGGTATTTGGGGTACAGGCTGCCGACATCAAAAATGGTGGGAAGCGGATGCGCCGTTTGCGAAAACCATTCGCTGCGCACCGCCGGAGTTACCGGTACCGCGTCACGCAGGCCGGCCATGGTGGCGGCTACGGCCAGATCGCTATCAATATTGTGATAAAGGATCAACCCTTTGATGTTTGTGGCGTGCAGCGAAATCAGCTCCTGCACAGTAACTTTTTGAAAATAAAACAAACCAAGGCGTGCCAGTTCGGCGATCCAGTAGTCATAGACGGAATAATAGGTGTTTTCCAATTGACGGGCTGCCGCCGGACTCCATGCACTCGGCGACTGGCCGGTTCGTGGATCAAATCCAAATCGCATAAACGCCAGCGATCGGCCATAATTCAGAAATACGCGCGGGCCAGTTCGGTTGATCAAGCCTTGCATGGCTGCCATGGTCAGGCGCTGATCGGTTGTAAAATCAGCGGCGTCAATAACCCATACGGGCCGCGGCCCCGCAACCGAGTGCGAAACCATCCGTGATTGCTTCGCGCACCCGGCCTGTGCGGCTAAAGCAGCGCCGACGCCGGCAGCCGCGAATTGCTGGAGGATTTTTCGCCGTGACAACTCAAATGACGGTCCGTTTACCGGCCCGCTCGCTCGATGGTTCTCATTGATCATAATCGATGCACTTTCATCTATCGCACGGCCTCCTGAACGTGGCAATGCCATGTCCGCCGGCGAGAAAATAGCGTTCGAAAAGACGGAACGACGCCATTGCCATAGCATACCAGTGATAGTCCACAACGGGCGAGGGCACAGGGAGGCTCAATGCTTATCAGTGATATCCTTGAACTCAATGCCGCGCCTGCCCGTCGGCCGCGTCCGAGGTTGGACACCATCGCCTCACCCTAATCAGAAAGGCGATACAAATCCCAGTTCATTGCCGGGCTATCCTCCACCGCGGGCGTATTTTGCAGGGTATTCGGGGTTGCGGTGTACGGAGCGACCGAGCCGTCAAGATACAGAATATTCATCCACGATCCCGGGCCGCCGTTGCCGGTACCGTGCCATTCTGGCATTGGCCCCGCATTTGACACACCGTCGGCGACGGCAAACGCATCACCGTGAGGATATCCATCAAGCTGCGGAAGCACCCCGCCGTAAAGCATTGCCAAGCGTCCACCAAACACGTTACTGGCATGATCTGCGAAAAATACGATATCGGACGGATTGATCTGGGCCCCGCCCGGAGTCTCGCCAGAGCTATCAGGCTGCAAATCGCAGAAGCTCGCGTCGCTGGTCGTCTGCAGAAATGGCTTGACGTTTTCATTAGCAACAAGCGAGCCGAACGTATTTTCGGCATAGGAACTGTACAGCCCCCAGTAAGGCGTTTCGGACCCATCTGAGGCTACGGCAACCGCCGTATGGATTGACGGATCAGACGGGCAGATCAGAAATGGTGGTATGGTAAAGCCGTTGGGATCGTGAAAATCTGCTGAATCGCCTAAATCGTTCACAAATTCCGGTCCGCCCTGAAAGCCCGCCTCCTTGCAGACCAACGGCAGCCAGGATGACGGCATTTCGTAATAGTACCACCAAGGAGAAGCTGTGCTGGTAGGAAAGTACGATTCAGCCGGCGTAAACCATTTGTACTCCATCGCATATTCAGATTCCACCAGATAAATTTGGCGCAGATTACTTTTACAGACAACGCTGTTGGCCAATTCTCTGGCCTTCGCCAACGCCGGCAAAAGCAATGCTATAAGTATGGCGATGATGGTTATCACCACCAACAACTCTACGAGGGTGAACCCGCGCCGTTTCATAAACACCCCTTGCCGCATCAGGTGAAAAACATAAGCCACCTGGAATTATACGCCGTCAGCCCCCCCCCTCAAGGCGCACTCAAACGCTGGCGCGAGCATTACCAGCCACGCCAAGTGGACCAAGGCTAAATTCACCGCGCTAGGAATTATTGGCTCGACAGCAGTCGCCGCCTCATGCCCATGCCCAGCAGTCCCACCCCAATGGCACCTGCTGCCATCAGCCCGGCGGACCCGGGTTCCGGCACAACTGAGACCACTTGGAATCCGTTCACAGCCCCATAGGCAGCACTCGACGTTGTGCCGATGTTACCGACCAAGTCTCCCGATGAATTGGCGACCAAGCCATCGATAACATTCCACTCGTGGCCTTGGTCGGCGGTATCGAATGGGGTCGCGGTATTGACGACAGTCCCATCGGTGGCAACTGTGGTCGATCCGAAAGTAAGGGTGCTGGAAGCGCCTGAATTTTTTGACCCGTAAAAATAGACATCATATGCGGAACCGGCGTTCAAGCCGGTAATGGTAAATGACATCGCGGTTTTGTCACTTTTAGGATAAGGCCCACCAACTATAAAATTCTGCAGCAGGTTATTGGCAGTTCCATTATTGTTAAAAGCAAACGTGGGCGTTCCAAATAAGTCTACGCCTGTCAACGTGAAGCCGACGCCGGTTGTGGTTGTGCCATCGGACGCCGTTAAATTCGACCCCGATGCGGTGCCCCCGTCAGCGGTGGTTGCCGTAGTAACCTGATTCCAGAAGGTGCCGTTATCGGGCGCTGCAGCGGTACCCGTGTACTCCTGGCTCACACCTGTCTGAGCCTGATCAAACTGCACATTCACCGTAGTCGCCATTGCCGACGAAGACACGCCCGCCACGGCAACTACGGCTGCCGCTGACAACAGACACTGGAGCATGAAATTTCGTGAAGTATCCATAACACTCTCCTAAAAATGCAAGCCGGCTCTGCAACGCCTCAAACCGAACGGCCCGAAAAACAGCTCAGCAGCGCCAAACTGACGTTCCTACCAAGACACCCGCCGGCGATTTGCGGCCACCACTGGACCGAGCCACGGATGCTTACTTGTGGAGTATATGACGCCCATGGTGGCCGACAATGGCTTTTCGTGCGAAAGTTTTAGCCTTTTGTGCCATTGG
>DZDI01000184.1 GCA_022730455.1 Phycisphaera mikurensis
CATGGTGGCCGACAATGGCTTTTCGTGCGAAAGTTTTAGCCTTTTGTGCCATTGGTCCAAATGGGCCAACAGTCTGAGCTACTGCCTGCCATGCAGATAGTCGATGATGTGGCCGTTTGCCCGCCGCGTAAACTGTCGCGCACCCGTAAGGGCTAGTGCTCTGTCACGTCTACCAATTAGGATTGACGGTGGGCTAAGGGGTTGTGGGCGCGAAGCGAGGAGGATTGTGTATGGGAACATACATTGACGACGAGCGACAAAGCCCACGGCCCCTTGGCCCCCGCCCTGCAGGGTTGGCCGCAAACGCCCCACCTGCGGCGTCGCATCAGCTCAATGGGTACACGGACCCGGTTTTCGCCGCTGGCTCCTTGCAGTTGGGGCGCTTGCGGCCAATCAATCCTAATTGGTAGGCGTGACAAAGCACTAGGTATGGGCCTGCCGGTTGACGCGGATACACAGATCTTGGAAAACACCGTAGCGCCGTCGGTTTCGCCGCGCTTGATAATCACCAATTGTTGGATTCCCTGTATCAGCGAGTTGGTGATTTTGAGGGATCTTCAAACTCTCGCCCATAACTGGTATAATAATAATCGAGGTGATTAAATGACAACCATCAGAGCACATTTTGACGGCAAGACCATCGTTCCGGATGAGCCTGTTGACCTGCCGACGGATACGCCGCTGTTTGTGTTTGTGGAGAATAAGCGTCCGATGACCGGAAAAGATATTCTCGAGTCGGATCTTATAGGCTTGTGGAAAGACCGCACTGACGTTGGCGACTCCATCGAATACGCCCGCCAACTCCGCCGGCAGGCGCAAACCCGGCGGAGAGACTGAAATTGATCCTGCTCGATACGGACATTGTGATCGACCTGTTGCGCGGGTATTCGCCGGCGCTTAATTGGCTCGCGGGCCGGGCTGGCGATGAAATCTACCTGCTAGGCCTCGTGGTCATGGAGCTAATGCAAGGCTGCGCCAGTAAACATGAAATGACGGCTCTACAAAAGTCTATTTGTCCATTTCCATTGCTGTGGACGCCTGCGCATGTCGCGGATCAGGCTCTTTCTGTTTACGCGGAAGGCCGTCTCACTCATAATCTCGGATTACTGGACGCTCTGATCGGACAGCTTGCCGTGTCAATGGATGTACCCCTCTACACCTTCAACCAAAAACATTTCGCCGCAGTCCCGCGCTTAAGTACCGTTCAGCCCTACACGCGCGGACAATAACACGCCATGGCGGTTGCTGAATCGGGCTTCCGGGATGAATATCATCTGTCGCGCGTGTTCAAAGCCGAAACCGGGCTGTCGTAGGGCGGGCTAAGGCGCCGCAGCGGGTAATGAGAATTCACCTACCCGTGGCAACGTTTGAATGAATCTGGAATTTCGACTTGGGCAACAACCCGGAGCGATCCACAACAAAAGCATTACCTTGGATGGTATTGCCCGTGATGACGGCCGTAGCGCAGCGTTTCGTTATGCCAACCGCTTTTTTCCTTCCGACGGTTCCGTCCAGGCCCTGCAGTTGGCAACCGATGATGGTGGTAGAGGGACCGTCACACAGAATCGCCGGCTCACCTTGGTTACCGGCATCCCATCCCGTCAGGGTACAGCCGACGAGGCTGACGGGGCCAGTTCCTTGGACGGTTCCGCAACGTTTGGAGGGACCCCATAAACTGCAGTTGTTCATCGCAACTGTGCTTTGGTTTTTTGGCCCGATTACGAATCCCTGTGCTTCGGCACCGCCGGGATAGCCGTAGTTATAGCCGTCGAAATTGCAGTTGGTAAATTGAAGAGGTTGTCCGCTGGGGTCGGCGCCGTCCACCACCAGACCCCGAAACGCGCCATCCGCCCCCAAGCCAAGGAAGTTGCCGCTACTCCCGCCCTCCGCGGTCATGATGAAGTGATAGCCGATATAGTAACCGTAGCAGAAGGTGTTAAAAACGTACTGCCAATCCGATCGCCCGAAGGCAAAAGCCGTTCCATTTTTTTGTTTCCACTGGTTCATCAGCACATTGCCTTTGTCATTGGGGTAGCTCCAAAAGGGAAAGAAATGAATATTCTCGATGCGTCCGACATCGTGGCAGTTATCAACAAATATGCCGGTCTTCATGGGCTGGCCATACACTCGGGCGACATAATGCCGGGCCGCACCGGTCAAGTTGATTCCCTGGTACGGGTTGACCAGCGCCACGTCGGTCATGGCGAAATCATCAGTGGTCGCGTTAGTCGGAGCGGCTTGGATGGTCCATGGATAGGGTGCCGGCTCGGGCGCATTGGGGGCCTGTTCCGGATAGTAAATACCCAAGCCGCGGATGGTGCAGTTGTCGCCGTTGGCGGCGATGAACGGTGGCCCGTCCGCGCGGCCCCGCCCTTCCGTTACCAGCAGCAGGCTGCCACCCATTGATACGGGGCCATAGCTGCTCGCGTTTGGGAACAGCGCCGGCGGCGCTCGGAACACGCCTTCCAACGTGGTGTAGGCCGGCATGATCAAATGGCCCTTAAACAAATACCGGCCCGTCGGCACGTGCACAATGCCTCCGCCTGCGGAATGCGCCACGTCCAGCGCTTTCTGAAATGCCGCCGTGTTGTCCGTTTTGCCGTCGTCTTTGGCTCCGAATTCCAACACATTGCTGGCCAATCCCGGTACCGGTGGAATGCCGACCGGCCGCCCGGCCCCGGTGGGCACCGCGCCGCCGCGCCCACCATGCGAAGAAACACCCGCCAGCGCCAGTGTGGCCAGCCAATTACGTCGTGAGAGATTCGCCATAGGTCATGTATCCTTTCAGATTATTGCGCTCCACGCGGAGCGTGAACCAATACAGTTCTTTGTTCATATTACCGACTACCAGCCTTGGTAGACCACGTTGTCCCAACTGAAATGCACCTTGATATTTGACATCGGCACCCAGCGTACCGATCCATCGTTGTACATTTCATGTTCGCCAGCGGGCAGGTAGTTGCCCGGATTTTGGCCGACGTAATTGGAAAGGGCGCCATTTAGCCAAGGCAACTGCGCCGTAGTACCACCCTGTGCAGGTGACAACCCTTGGTATGCCCCCGTAAACACGGCATTATCCGTAACCAGTAGTGTGCCATCGCCGGATTGGGGATTGAGCGCCGGCTGATGCAGCGGATCGAGATTGTAACGCCCGCAGGGGCTGCTGCCGAGCGGATCGTGCATTACACCGGTCATCCACAACACCTGAGAGGGTGTGCTGATGGCGTACAGATCGTAGGCCGGGCTATAATCCGTGCCCTCATCCACCCAATAGCTCAGGCCGTAAGCCGTGCCCCAGACGTCGCATAACCCTTGTTTGTTCCAGATCCCAGAATTTCCGGAGGGCAGCATGGCATTTTCAGTGAAGCCACTGTTGGTATCGGGACAATACAGCAAACTGACGCCGGTGTAAGTGTCCGGCAGAATCCCGGACTGCGGGTTGATGATGGGCGTATTGGCAACATATCCGTAGGAAGAGACAAACAGTGCAGCCAGCCCCGCCAACGGTGCAAATTCTTGGTTTGCTGAAGGACCGAGGTTGCTATTGGCAAAGTTGTAGTTGGCCACGCACGCCAGCGGGTATTGCCCGCGGTAAATATCGGCATATTCATGCAGGGCAATGCCGATCTGCCGCATATTGGATGCCCCCAGCGTCCGCACCGCCAATTGTTTAGCCTTGGCCAAGGCCGGCAGCAGCAAGGCTATCAGGATGGCAATGATGGAAATCACCACCAGCAATTCCACGAGGGTAAAACCGTGTAGGGATTTACGAGATGGAAAGACAAAACGTTTGGTATACATAACGTTTCTCCAAATCTTGGGCAAAAAGCCCGGCCAATAAAATAGCTCCCTAGCGCAACTTCAATGCGGCACCGAAAGCGACGGAAGCACCCACGAACACCTTGGATGCCCCGCGCCGCCAACATCCCGTTACGTGCTTTGGCGGGTCGCCCGCCTGCGGCTCACCATCAGCAGCCAAAGCCCTGCCGCCTGGCCATCGAGGCCGTCGGATTCTGCGAATGGTTCATCGACCGCTTTCGTCCCTGCGTGGCCCGCATGGACATTGCCGATGCCACGGCCTTGGCCAGTCTGCGCGGCAAGCGGCGGAAGAATGACCGGAACGACGCCATTGCCATAGCATACCAGTGATAGTCCACAACGGGCGAGGGCA
>DZDI01000185.1 GCA_022730455.1 Phycisphaera mikurensis
CTCATTTTCCCCTTTTTGGGTTTAATCTTTTTCTCATATAGGGAATTGCTGGGGGCTGTTGCGCCTTTGGGGATAATCATTTACAATAGCGCGCAATCAACTTCCGTTTCGTGGGTTCGGAGAGGTGTCGTTTGCGCGGGCGGAAAATCAACCTATTTTCCAAAGGAGAATGATATGAATCGCAGAGACTTTTTGAAGGTTGCAGGAATGGGCGTGGGCGCTGCCGCATTGACGGCTTGCGGCGCTGCTGCCGCTGAACCGGAGGCTGCCAGCGCTTCGGCTTTGCCCGAACTCGATTGGCAGATGCCCACCAGTTGGTCGCCAGGCTTGGGCGTGCTGTTTGGCGGCGCGCAGAAGTTTGCAGACCGCGTCGCTACGTTGACGGATGGCAAGTTCAAGATTACCCCCCGCGCCGGCGGCGAACTCGCCAAAGCCACCGAAGTGCTGGATGTGGTCTCTTCGGGCGCGGCGCAGATTGGTCACACCGCTTCCTATTACTACATCGGCAAGAGTTGGGTGATGGGCTTCGGCTCCAGCGTGCCGTTTGGGCTGAACGTTTCCCAGCAGAACTCCTGGTTCTATCACGGCGGCGGACTCAAACTGTTGCAGGATTTCTACGCCAAGAAATTCAACGCCATCCTCTTCCCCGCTGGCAACACCGGCGCGCAGATGGGCGGCTGGTTCCGCAAAGAAATCAAAAGCTTGGCGGACCTGCAAGGCTTGAAGATGCGCATCCCCGGTTTGGGCGGGCAGGTCATGTCGGCGTTGGGCGTTCAGGTGCAGAGCCTGCCCGGCGGTGAAATCTATCAGGCGCTGGAAACCGGCACCATTGACGCCGCTGAATGGGTCGGTCCTCATGATGACGAAGCCCTCGGCTTGAACAAGATTGCCAAGTATTACGGCTTCCCCGGCTGGTGGGAACCCGGCACAACCCTCGAAGTGCAGGTCAACCTGACCGAGTGGAACAAACTGCCTCCGCTCTATCAGAACGCCATCGAAGTTGCCGCCGCCGAAAGCAACCTCAAGATGCACGCGGAATACGAAGCGGTCAACGGCGCGGCGCTCAAACGCCTGGTGGATGGCGGCACAATTTTGATGCCCTACGGCGATGAAATTTTGGAAGCCGCGCGAAAGAAGGCTTTTGAAATTTACGAAGCCAAAGCCGCCGAAGACCCCGAATTCAAGGAAGTGTACGAGCAGTGGCTTGCCTTCCGCAACCAGGTGCAGGACTGGAACTTCACCAACGAATTCGTGATGCAGGAAGCCATCAAAAAAGGCAAGTAGTTTCCGCCTTCTCTAAAATGAATCGCCCCGAAGTTTTCGGGGCGATTTTTTATGGCATTTCAGTGAAAGTTTAGTATAATTTTTAACATTTCCAGTTTAAGAGTAGAGGTCAAATGTCCAAGCCTATCCCATCCTCACGAGCCACAAATTTCTTAAAAAATTCTGAAAGTCTTGTCCTTTTTGCCATTGCCGTAGTGCTTGTAGCGCTGGCGATTTTAATTTTGATGTCAGATTTAATTGGGTTGTATCATGCCGTAATGGGAGGTCAAATTCGAGAACAAGCCATCGAAATTTTAGACGGTATTTTGCTGGTGATGATGATTATGGAAATCGTCTACACCGTCACCTTGTCCATGGAAGCGCATACGCTGGTTGCTGAACCGTTTTTAATCGTTGGCTCCATTGCCGCCATTCGCCGCATGTTAGTGATTACAGCCGAAAGCACCAAATTGGAACTATTTAACACGGTTGCCTTTCAAAATATTTTGATTGAACTGGGTTTATTGGCAATAACCATTCTGATGCTTGCCGGCGCAATTTACATTATGCGAAGCAGTGAAAAATTTCTGGAGAAGGAAAAGAAAGACGCGCCATAAAAATTAAGCGGGCGCATTCGATCAACTTTCACAGCCCGCCACAACTGGTTCGCACGATGGGAACAAAAGCGCCATGACTATGAGTCATGGCGCTTTTGTGTGAAAACTGTCAGAAAAGTGACAGCCGGAAGTTTTTACGGCGAGCCGGTTGCCGCCATGTCTATCAGCCAGGTGACGGTCTGCGGGAAGAAAATCACAATCAGCAGGGCAACCACTTGTAAAACCATGAATGGCAGCGCGCCCTTGTGAATGTCTTTGGTTGGCACGGTTTTGGCGGTGCTTTGCAGGTAAAACAGCGAAAAACCCACCGGCGGGGAAATAAAAGCGGTTTGCAGGTTGATGGCGTACACCACCGCCAGCCAGACCATGTTGATTCCCAACTCCTGCGCGGCAGGCACGAAGATGGGCATGGCGATGAAACTGATTTCGATGAATTCCAGCGGAATACCCATCAGGAAGATGGCGATATTGGACACGATAAGGAAGCCCCAGATTCCGCCCGGAATGGAGGTGAAAAACTGGGTGATGATGTGTTTGCCGCCCATTTCGGTAAAGACCAGGCTGAAGAGCGAGGACGAAAACAGGATGGTGATGACCAGCGCCGTCACCCGCGCCGTCGCCATGGCAGAGTCGAAAATCATCTTGCGGCTCAGGCGTTTGTTGGTCCACGCCAGAAAAATTGCGCCGACGGCGCCAATGCTGCCCGCTTCGGTGGGGGAAGCCAACCCAAAGAAAATGCTGCCCAATACGAAGAAGATGAGCGCGCCGGGCGGCAAGACCACGCGCAGGGCTTCGCGGGTGATTTCGGCGCGGGTGAAGTTCAAGGCTTCGGGCGGCAGATCAGGAGCCAGTTCCGGCTTGAGGCGGGTAATAATCAGCACATAGGCGGCGTATAAGCCCGCCAGCAGTAAACCGGGGATGACCGAGCCGAGAAACAAATCTCCAACCGAGACGCCAATCTGGTCGCTCAAGACCACCAGCACCAGGCTGGGTGGAATCATCTGCGCCAGCGTGCCAGAGGCGACGATGGTGCCAGTGGCAAGTTTTTTATCGTAGCCGTATTTCAGCATGGTTGGCAGGGCGATCATGCCCAGCATGATGATGGTCGCCGCGACGACGCCAGTGGTCGCCGCCAGCAGGGTTCCCACCAGCACCACTGCCAGCGCCAGCCCGCCGCGAATGCCGCTCATCATCTTACCGATAGTTTCCAGCAGTTGCTCCGCCAGCCCCGAACGCTCGAAGACCGCGCCCATGTAGATGAAAAACGGAATCGCCAGCAGGGTGAAATCGGACATGGTGCCGAACCAGCGGCTGGGCATCATGCGCAGCAGCATGGGGTTGAATGCGCCGACAGAAAATCCGATTGTCCCAAACAGGATGGCGGTGGCGGCAAACGAGTATCCGACCGGGTAACCGCTCATAATGACAAAGAAAAAGCCCGCGAACATGACCAGCGCAAGCCATTCATAGTTTCCCATGTTTTATATCTCCTCTTGCGCGATTATTTTCCCCTCGACGGGGACATCCACTCCGCGAATGCGGGCGATGTTTTTGATGATTTCGGAGACCGCTTGCAGCGCCAGCAGGGCGAAGCCGATGGGTATCATGGTTTTAATGGGCGCGCGCGGCAGACCGTCGGGGTCGGGCGACGTTTCCCATTCGCCGAAACTGCCGTCGGGCAGTTGCCCCCACGATTGCAGGACGGGGAAGACGGTGACATAAATGCCGATGACGCAAAATGTGATTAAGAAAAGATGCCCAACCAAATCCACCCAGGCTTTGGTTTTTGTGCTCCAATCGGCGTAGAGAAAATCCACGCGCACGTTCTCGCCGATTTTGAGGATGTAGGCAAAGCCCAGCAAAAACGTGAGCGAGAAGAGATACCACTGCAATTCAATCAGCAGGTTGGACGTCAGTTTTATCCCGATAAATTTTCCCACATAGCGGGCGACCACGTTGTATAAGCCCGCCGCAACGGTCAGGATAACTATGACGGCGGATGCCTTGCCGAGGTATTCGGTCATCGCGTCCACCCAGAATGCAAATTTCAACATAACGACTCTCCTTGGGTTGTGGAATAGGTAAAACACCAGCATTCTCTGGAAAAGCGTTGTTGGCGCGGGACAGGCTGATAAACGTCCCTTCTGTTGCAAATATTAAAACCGCAGACTGCTGTTCTACATTGCGCTGTATTTTACCTCAAAAGCAATTTGCTTTTTTCGTGATTGTTCCGAAGCAGCAATTCCAAAAATGGAATTGCTGGGGGGGATCGAAGGGAAAAGAGAAAGCA
>DZDI01000186.1 GCA_022730455.1 Phycisphaera mikurensis
GTCGTAACAAGGTAGCCGTAGGGGAACCTGCGGCTGGATCACCTCCTTTCTAGAGGATTAATCTGGATCGTGGTCCAATTTTCATCGACTGTTTAGTTTATATAAAACGCTTTCCGTTTCCCCCAATCGCGAGGAGCCTTATCAGGCTCTGTTGAACCGATTGGTACCTGACGCAGAGTTTCACAGCGCTGCCCAGGACACTTAGCCGTGTTGGAACCCGAAGGAGAATGTTGGCGTCGGCGATTACTCGCTGATGCCTGACAAGCAGCCGCCTGATATTGGAAACGTGGAGTAATCCACCCACGAACGTCAGAACACTCTCGATTGCAAATTTGGAATAATTTGCTTCCACCACGTGGTAACATGTGGTTCGGTGGCGTCCTTTTCTCTCCGCTCACGCGGAACTGATAACCATGTTCATTGATCAACACGCCGGCTCAGGTAACCCCTGAGCCGGTTTTTTTTATACATTTTGTTTTCTTCGCAGGCACAAGGCCCATTTAGAAACATGGTTGGCGGCCATGAACGCTGTCATTGATAAACCCAACGCTGGACGGCGATGAAATCGTCGACTGACGTACCGAAGTATGCGGGCAGTTTGGCCGCCAGGCTTGAACCGGCGCGTTCCGTCAGCGCGATTGTTTTGCGGCTCGCGTCAAAATTGTCGCATGGTTTTGGAGGCGTTGGCGATCATGCGTTTGCAGTGATCTTTCTCCCAATACCTTCAGGACTTGGTTGGCGATCAACCCACTTGGTGGGTTTCAAGTCCAAGCAGGTACCCAAGCGTTTCAATTTTGCCACCAATGTGGCCGAGGCCGACGGCGCAGTGGTGGGCAGGGCCGTGGGCGATCCACGCTTCCATAAAATGCCGAACCCCGCCGGGGACTTTGTAGCGGCTGTTGGTGTTACCAATTTCTAATATGGGGCCGGGTACCGATTCACAGTGCGCATAGATGAGTTTTAATTTTCCGCCAGCGGTCTGTACAACCGACAGCATGGTCACGGGGCCGTGCTTGACCGACATTTCAACCGATAGCCCGTGGCCGACCTTGCCGTGATACACCTGCAGCGGACGTACCTTGGTTTTGCCCTCAGCAATGGCGATATGTCCGGGGCCATCGTGCCCCATTAGTATGATGTCATCATTAAAATCGACACCGTAGTATTCAGTAAATGAGCCACCGACACCAAAGGTATCCATGATCTTCATCGCCTGCACATTGGCAATTTCCATTTCCCCGGCCACGGGTATGCCACGGGCCGTCAGCAGCGAATTGCCAAGAATAATTGAACTGATTGTATCTTCATTCGCGTCACTTCTCATGCCCATGTGGTAATATGCCATGGAACCAAGCTCATGCCGCGCAACGAGCCGATCTAGGGCGACACTGGTGCGGGCCGCTCGCTGGAGTTCAGCTTCCGGGCAGTCGGCCTGTACATCAAAGGTTTCATGAAATGCAGCCATTCTCTGGCGGATATCCGCGTTGCTTACACCTGCCCGCAGACCCGTAAGTTCATCCACCTCAAGCATTTCGATATGGCCGCCAAATATTGCGGTGTGAAGGGTCAAATCGCTGTAGATATCCAACATGCCGCAGTAGTAGTGCCCCATGAGGCCCAGTCGATTATGCGCCATCACATGCGCCACCCTCGCCGCGTCCAGCCATTGCCCAATATGTGTCCGGACATGCGCGTCATTTTCCAGCATCCCGGTAATCTGATGAAAGGTGATTCCGCAGCGGTTAAATACATTGGCGATCTCCGGCATTGGGCAGGCGGAACACCACGCCAGCCATTCGCCTGTCATCGCCGTTCGGTCGCGCATGGCGTTGAATTTAGCGTAGTCCAGTGCCGCACCCGGGGAAAGATTTAATATGATCACCGGCACCTTGGCGCGCCGGACAACCGGCAAAACCGTCGCTGAAAGCGCGTACGTACTTACGTACAAAAATATCAGGTCTACATCTGCCTGTCGAAATTGATGCCCCGCTTCAGCCGCCCGTCTCGGGTTATCCACCAGACCAAGGTTAACCAGATTGATCCCCGGCCGTTCGATCTGCCCAGCAACAAGGGCGAGGTTCGCTTCCAGCCGCTGCTTCAACCCCACAAACTGAGGCCAGTAGGCGTCGAGGCCAATAGCGAAGAGCCCGACGCAGGGAAGCGGGTTCGCTTGCGTACTCGATGGTGCGGTTACATTCATAAATGCCCCCGATTGAATTCGCGTATCCTATTTATGGCTGATAAGAGAGATACGCCTTCGTCGCCGCTTCTTGATGCCCGCCAAAATCCATGCCGTCGCAGCCTCGCTATTATTTGGACAGACTCCCAGTCCAAGTAATAGCAGGGCTGCGATGTGCCGGAAACGCTCCGGATGCAAGGCGTCGGGCCGACGGCGACTCTGGTGAAGATGAGTCCGAGAACGCCGCAGACGGGGTGTTTGCGTCACACCCCTCTGGGCGGCACGTCTTTGGCCCGGCTTCCGCGGCGTCGGATAACGTGGTCATCGCGTCACGACGATATCTTCCGGAAAGATGGGGTCATTCGCAAGTAAAGGCGAATCCAAGCCTCCACCCATTGTGGTGGAAACCGTCTCCTTTGACGTTCTGGCCATACCAGTGCATAATCTCCATGTGATTGCGATGTATAGCAACAGGTCCTACAGGAGCGCGAGCCATTAGTCAGCACGGGTTGCGGTGTAACGAACAAATCCGAATTGCCAAAGTTCGTCTTATTAACGAAGATAATACTCAAGCCGGTATCGTGTCTACCGCGGAAGCGCTGCGGCTTGCGCGTGAAGTGGGGCTTGATCTTGTTGAAGTTTCTCCGCAAGCCGATCCGCCGGTCTGCCGGGTCATGGATTACGGCAAATGGAAGTATAAGCAGCGAAAGAAAGAGCAGAAGTCACATTCCGCACCGCATCCACAGCTTAAAGAGCTGCGCATACGCAGTGTCAAGATTGATCAGCACGATCAGGTGACCACGCTCAACAAGGCCAAGAAATTTTTGGAAGATGGCCATAAGGTTCAATTTAATCTGATGTTTCGCGGCCGGGAGATGCATCACGTGGATTTGGGCCGCCAGATACTGGATCGTTTTCGTGGCGATTTGGAACCCCTTTCCAAAGTTGAACGGGAACCTCGCCTGGAAGGCAAACGCATGATCCTGATTCTTACGCCCAAGCGTGGTTGATGCCTGCCCCCGTGGCTCGTGAATGTGGGCCGGGGCCGAATGGAGGCGAATGTCCTCTGCGGTAACGGCCAATTTGCACCGCGATTATCCCATCGCAAAACCATGGCAGCGTGGTTTGCGTCTCGTTCTATGGATCGTCTCCATCATCATCCTGTCAGTGGCTTCGGTTTGGTTTAATTTCGGCGGCGGCAATGTGCTCGATTCATCCCTTGTCGCGGGGATCGCATACTACCTGGGTGCCTTCATTCTTTTGTTTCTACTGGCTTGGCTGCTCCATACGACGCCAATCAACGCCATCAAATTACCCACGAGTATCAGCAACGCCTTAATTGCCGTGCTTGCCCTGATCATATGGCTGGCGCAATGGCATGGCGGTTTCTCGCCGTCTCAAGCGGTTGGGGGGCTGGACCCGATAGCACAGTATTTGTTTTGTTCGTTGCAGATTGGTGCTACCATTTTGGCACTGTTTTTTTTGCATTTAGCCAAGCGAAGTCCTTGGTGGGCGTGTCTGCCGCTGCTTACGCCGCGCTATGACATTTTATCCGGAAGCTTTGCAACGACTGTCGTCTGGACGCCGCTGATGCTCGATCTGATTCTGGCCGCATTAATTTGCTGGCTGATGCATAAAAAATTGGCGGGTCTGATTTGTCTCTCATTTGTGGCTGGTCTTTTTCCACCAGCTTTGCTTCTTTTTCCACTGCTTTACGTCCGCGCTCCTTCGCCTGCCTATCCGTCACCGCGCCGCCCGCCGGTGTTGATGCTGGCTGCTGCCATTTTGCCCATGACGGTTTTGTGGGTCTGCTTTGCGTTATGGCCGGTAACCGGCGTTAACCCATGGCTATGGACCACAGCGATTGAGCCGAGGGTGAGTATACACGCCTCAACTCACTAAAGACGCCCAAGCCCCACGCCGATTCGCCATCTATTAACGTAACCGTTCACGGCCTTTCAGCCAGTCAGACTCACGAC
>DZDI01000050.1 GCA_022730455.1 Phycisphaera mikurensis
TTTAACCTTACCACTAAATTTTGACCACCTGTCGAGAAACGCGCCGGTACAAGCCATGGGGTGCAGACAGGATGTCTGCGGCACAGGTTTTTGCCCCCAAACTGCCACCTTCGGCCGCGAGCCTTGCGCCCTCGGTATAGTTGTAACCGCCCGCTTGCGGGCATTGCCGTGTTGCGCCGACCAAGTGGTGCGTATGCGTTCGCCCTGACGCCGGCTTTCCCACACTCCACTTGTGGTGGAAATAATCAACACTTCACGCTACGCTTTCTCAACCGATGGCGAGGTCTATGTAATATTGTATCCCATCCGGTGCGGACAGGAGTGTTTCAATGGCTAAATCACGTGCACAAATCGCCGAGAGCGTAAGTGCAAAACTTAAAACAGCCAAGCCCGAAAACATACACGGTGTGATCGGGTTTGATGGCTTTGTAGATGAGATCATCGCGGTGGTGGATAAGAGATATTCCAACCGTAATTTTGACCGGATAGCCACGATTACGGATTTTGCAGCCCGGGCCGCACAGGCGGCGGGTAAAAGTGCCAATCTGGAACTGGTGGTAAAAACGCAGAAGCTCGGTGGTAACGGGCCGATTATGGCGAATGCTTTGGCGGCTATTGGTGTCAAACTGACATACATCGGCAATTTAGGCTTTCCGCAGGTGCACCCGGTATTTCAGGAATTTGCGGATCGCGTCGAAGTGCTGAGCCTCGGCGAGCCGTGCCATACGGACGCACTTGAATTTGACGACGGGAAATTGATGCTTGGCAAGCTCGGGCCTATAAGCGATATATCATGGGAACTTATACTCGAACGTGTGGGCCAAAATCGGCTGGATAAACTCTTGTCTGAATCGCAATTGTTGGGAATGGTCAATTGGACCATGATTCCATCGATGAACGATATCTGGGAGCAAATGCTGCGTTTCACGCTGCCCCAATTACCGGCCGACCGACGAATCTTATTTGTGGATCTGGCCGACCCGGAAAAGCGCACGCGAGAGGATGTGGCCACCGGCCTAAAAATACTTTCACAAATGACCAAGTACCTTGAGGTTATATTGGGGTTGAATTTGAAGGAAGCACAGCAGATTGCAGAGGTGCTTCATATTCGCCTGCCGGCTGATGTTGAATCGGAGTTAGCCCAACTGGCAACGGATATTCGCCAAGCCATGAATGTCCATACAGTGGTTATCCATCCGCGCAGCGGCGCGGCCGCGGCAACGGCGTCCGGAAGTGCAAGTTTTGCGGGCCCCTTTATCCAGCAGCCCTTGATCAGCACCGGTGCCGGCGACCATTTCAATGCAGGCTTCACGGCGGGCCGCCTGCTGGGTTTTGATCTGGATGAAGCCCTGTGCCTTGGAACCGCCACCAGCGGCTACTATGTACGGCATGCGAAAAGCCCAACGCATCTTGAACTTGCCGGCTTCTGTCATGATTTGCCGCAACCGGAATTTTAAGCGGCCCCGCAGAACACACGGGCATGGGCCTGCCACGGTTCTTGCCAAGGCGTAAACGTGTGTGCCAAACCAAAGTGTACCCACCGGCCCACGGCCTTGCATCCGTTACATTGCCGGCACATCACTGCCCTGACATGACTTGGACGGACGCTTGGGAGTCTGTCCAAAGTAAGGGTGAATTCGGGATAAGGGGCCAACCAATTCGGCCATGGCCGGCAAATCTTCACCGGCCATTGGATGAATCGCCATTTGCAGATGCGCCGGGGCACAACCCGGAGGCGAAACGGCTTGCACGCGTGGACGGTACTCTCGGCCCTTGCGGATGCGGACAAGGTGTTGCCGGCGTGCCTTCGGCGGTTATTAACGAGAAGGCCGGACAAAACCGCGAGGAATGGTCCGCCGGCTAACGGGATATGGATAGACTTTGCCAGCCAGTTTCTTAGCCGCCCATATGCAGGCGTAAGTGGATCGCGCTGCATATGGCGTCTGGGCAAAGGATTCAATCGAACTTAAGGCAGGTTTATAATCCATACGCGCCAGACTGATAGCCGACATGGCACGCACGCCGTCAACTTCCGGAGGCAGACTAAACGCATCGTTCAGGCGTGCGAGCAATTTACGGGCGATGACGGGATTGGGGTGATGAATGTCAATTTTTCCGATGGCCCAGATGGCGGCTTCGCGACTGCGGTTGGAATACGGGCCAAACTGCGGAATCAGCCGGACGAGCGTGGGGATCGCCTTCCGGTACTTCAACTGCCCAAGCATGCAAAACGCCTGCGACATGGCCTGCGACTGCAGCCGGACCTGCGTGCCGCGAGGAACAATGTACGGTATATGGGTCTGAGCCTCGCCGGGAAGACCGGCTTTTACCGCTTTTTTTATATACTTCTTTTTTAATTCAAATTCATTATTTAGAATCCCGGCAGCCAGATGATACACTGCGGCCGCCTCCTGCGATGCATGCAAACGTCGCAGGGCGATGACGGCCGCCAATACCACCCGGTCGGAGCGGCTGTGAAGCAGGCGGGCAGCCGGGGCTATGACTGCCTGAATTTTCAGACGGCCTAGAATCAGCATCGACTGCATCTGCGTCTGGGCATTTGCCCCGGTGGTGGGCACATCGACGCAGGCCATGGCATCCGAGATGGCCAATTGATGCAACGCGGGACGCCGCGCAAGGCGGGTGATGGCCATCCGCGCAGCATCACTGATGTACATGCGGGCGTCGGCGAGCTGGCTGAAAAGTATCTTCAACGACGTGGAATCACCAGCGCGAAGGGCCGCTGCTCTCACCGCGTACCGGATGCTGGCCGGTGCGATGTGGGTCAATCGAATGGCCAGTTTGCCTCCCTGAAAATGCAGGAATTGCCGCGACATGGCGGCATCCAGTTCAATCCGCCGCAGGCCAATCAAGATGATGGCGGGGTTCTGGCTTTGGCAAAGATGGATAATCTCGGATGCGTTACCCGTGCCGGCGATCAGGATGGCATGGACGATGGCATGGATGCGCCCCGCATATCCGCCGCCCGTCACGGAGGAAGCCTGCGTACCTGACCCGGTAACATGCAGATGCGCCAGGGCACGGGCCGCAGCCAGACGAAGCATGGGTGAATACCGGCGGTTATCGCAAATTTTTAATAAAACAGCTCCGGCTTTCACATCACCGTTTGCCTGCAGTCCCTCTATGGCGCTGCAGCGAACGAGCACGGGCTGCCGGTTGTCGGAAGCCCGCTCAAGCCATATGGCTGTCATTGCACGGCTGCGGCGTCCAAAGAACAGCGGATCAATCGCCATGGCGAGGGCGGGCGAGCCATGCTGATCAAGACGGATCAACTGCGTGGTGGAATGGTCGGCAAGTGATCTGCCCACCACCTTCAAAGCTGCGATCTGCGCCATGTGCCAATGTGCAAGATTTTGCGCAGTGGGTTTCACCGTCCACTGTCCCAAGGCCACGCGCGTGATTTCACGGGTAAGCGATGGCGGCAGGGCGAGTCCGGCCCCCTGCTGAATATGAATGACTTGACATAATTGCGTATCGACAATGGGATTGGCATGGGCGAAAACCGTTTGCCACAGGTGGATGTACGCCGGCGTGGCAAGTACGTGTGTCACCTGGGTCTTGGGGAAGGCCGGATCGCGGAACAGGGGGTAACCCCAGCCGCGTGGATTCAGGGCCATAAGCGGGCCACTTCCGGCCAGCAGACCGATGATGGCGATGATCAGAAACGGACGCACGGGGCCCGCCTGCAAGCCACGTCGGAAAAGTGAAATGGGCACCCAACCATCCTCTTCTTGGATTTGATTTATCGGCATGCAGTCATCCTTAGCGGGCCCTAGTCAGTTGACTGGTCCGCGCTGTTAACAAGATAAGCGACAGGATAATTAATACGATCATAAAGCCCCAATTCCAATGAATGACATTCAGATGGCTGAAGCCCGGCATGCCCATGACTCCCAGGGCCGCCGCCAGCGGATTGAGCCGCAGCGCCATCGAGACCGCTCCGGGCGAAAATAGACTTTCCCGCCCAAGCCACACCAGCAGCGTGCCGCCGAAGAGCGCCAGAATCAGGGCGTAGGCGATGGCCGTAGCCGAGGCCGTCTTCCGGCACATGGAACTGATGGCCGCCGTGCCGACCACACAGAGCATAGTGGTCAGCAGAAGGCTGACGAGGACTTCGACAATACGGTGTGACTGCTGAGGCGAGATGAGCAGTTGCACCAGATAGCCGGGCATGGTCGCAAACAGCAAAAGCAGCAGTGTGCGGATAACGGAGAGCAATTTCCCTGTAACGATGGACACGGCGGAAAGAGGTGTCATCTGCAGCAATTGCCACGATCCAGTTTGAATTTCGGAGCTGATCAACCCGGCCGCGAGACTGGGGGTAATCAGTGCGATGATGGCGATTTGCAGCACCACCATCAGTCCGCCCATCAGATGGCCGCTCGACTGCATGGAACCATAGGCTGTGGCCAGCATCAACCCGATCGACAGCACAAGACAGATGCCCACAAGCCGCGCCATCCACGATGAGCGGCCAAAACGTGAAGCGCGGAATTCCTTAACCATGACCGGATTGGAAAAGCGGCCCGTAAGTTTCTCGCGGCGCTGAGGATCGAAAAACCACAGATACATCAGGCGACGATAGGCTCGCACCTGCGTGGAGCGTTCATCGGTGATTTTTCCTGATTCCCGGGGCCGGTCAAAAATCCGCTGACCAAGCCGTCGCATGGTTAAAAGGCTGCAGATGATGACTACAATGGCAGCCGCGATGAGAAAGTGCCGGATATTGGCGGCCCCACCGGAAATCCTTCCTGTCGCGATGAGGCCGTGCAGCACAGGTATGGGCGAAATGGTGGCGATAAGCCTCAACACATGCCCGACAACCGGTGGAGCCGAATGGGGTGTGAACCGGGCAGGAATAAGTGTCACGATAAACAATGTGAAAATAATGGCGTACGTGAGGCGCAGAGCGGCGTCAACCGATTGACATCGTGTGCTGACGTATAAACCGATGGCGGTGGCTTCAATCGCCACCACCAGCAGCAGCAGATAGACCGGGATGACCTGATGGGTGATGCTGACACCGCCCATCACATAACAGGCAACCGCTTCCGGGAGGCTGATGGCCAGAAGCAGAAGCGGAAAACCGATGGAGCCAATGAATTTTCCAATAAAAATCCGCCACGGCGACAGGGGGGAATTCAGCAGAAGCGCCAGCGTGCCGGATCTTTTTTCAGTAACGATCGATGCTGCCGGAAACGCGGGCACAATCACCATAAAACCGGCAAGGAGTGTCCAGCCGAAGATGGCCAGCACCTCGCGGGCCTGATCTCCCGAAAGATCTACACGGTTGGAGTGAGGCCAACGCAGAACGACCATACCGGCCAGCGCGAGCATCCACAATATCTGCATCCATAGTGCAGCGGGCCTGCGCAACTGCCCCACGCACTCGCGGGTAATGATGGGATTGCTCATGATGCAGCGGTCTCCGCAGTTTCCCGTGTTACGGTCATGAACGCGTCCTCTAGGTCCTGCTGAAGTTCACGGAACTGGGCCACTCGAATTTGCGCCGCGATCATTTTTGCCAGCAAAACCGAAAGTTTGGCATCATTGGCGGTCGTGGTAAATCGCAGCGTACCATCCGCAGGCGATGGAACCACACCATCAATCCAATCGCCCTGGTCTTTGAGCAGGTCTTCGGTGGCCGTGACATCGTCTTCAGACAGCAGTTGCATCTCGATGACGCGGCGGGTTTGAATTTCCTTCATAATATCATCCAGCGTTCCGAACGCCCGCAGTTTGCCATGCGTCATCATCGCCACCATATTACAGATACGCGATAGCTCAGGCAGGATATGGCTGGTGACGATAAGCGTTTTACCCTGCGCGGCAAGCTTTAAGAGCAACTCACGCATCTCCACACGTGCCGTCGGGTCCAGACCATTGGCGGGCTCATCCAGAATGAGGACCGGCGGATCATGAAGCAGGATGCGTGCAATGGCGACGCGCTGTTTCATACCATAGGAGAGACCTTCCACATACAGATCCATCATGTCCGATGCACCGGCAATCTCTAGGCATTCATTGATACGATTGAGCCGCAATTTGCGGTTGAGGCCGAACGCCGCGCCGAAAAAGTCGAGATACTCGCGTACGCGCATGTTGTCGTAGGCACCGAAAACATCGGGCATGTAGCCCACCAGCCGCTTGATTTTACGGGTATGACTGGTGCAGTCGATGCCGGTGATGGCAGCCGACCCTTCGGTGGGCTTGCTGAGTCCAACCAATATTTTAATAGTGGTGGTTTTACCGGCCCCATTGGGGCCGATAAAACCCAGAATCTGTCCTCGTTCCAGTTGGATGTTAAGATGATCCAAAGCGGTAAATTCACCATACCGCTTGGTAAGATTAACCGTTTTTATGACTGGTTCTTCCGCCATGTTACCTCTATTCTGCCTTACCGTGGATAGATACGCGGCCGTAAACAAAGTGCCAACTCGCGTCGGGCACGGCAGGCATTCCAACCTTCATACGCAGCAGGATATGCCCCTGATGATACTGCCCAGGTGCCAGACGCAGGGATTTATCAATGATTCCCCGTCCGCCTGACAGGGTCACCACGGGCACCCAGCTATGGCCGTCACGAATGGCCAATGACACCAACCGCCCGGGCGCGGCCACCGAAAACGATATATGTGCCCGCGTGGCGTGAATATTTTGCAGCACCCGAGGGACTGAAAACTGCATGTAGACGTGGCCGGAAATAGTCATGTGGGCAATCCACCGATGGCGGTTTAGATTGTAGACTGGTGCGGACATCTGTCCACCGGGACCGCGCACAATCTGCAACCGGACCATCGGCCATGGAATATCAACGGCGTGGCCAGTCAAAGGCAAATGCAGGTCAAGCGGCAGAATCATCAGTGTGCTGCAAAGGCGGAGTCCAACGTTCTGGACGCTCCACGCGGGGGGCACATTCCGTGACCAAGCCAATAGTTCTGGCGAACGCGCGGGGTGCGACTGCAATTCCGCCGCCATCAGCGATTCTTCGCGCTGATTTTTGCGCGTTAAAAGCACGCCCGGCATATATTGCCCTCCCGGGAGCACCTGACTTGCTCCAGCCGTAAACATCATTTTATTTTTCTTCTGTCCCACCGATTTTAAGCCCAAAATTCCGCTCGGCCCGGCAATAATCGGATGATTCAGTTCGTACCTTGATTGGATGGATCCCGCAAACCCATTTCGATTTATGATGACAGAGACGTTAACTGGCGCTTTTGAGCCATTTTGAAAGCTTTCATAGGCTACGTTCACGACTTTCCCGGACGGAATGGTCAGATGTCGAACAGTGATCGCCTGCTGGCTTGGAGAATAGTCGAAGCGGCAATTTCTCTGTCTGTCAATAAATTTATTCCAGCGCGTAGCGGTGGCACCGCTAACATGAGCGGATTCAGACGTCTGCTGCGGAGCGAAGATGGCCGCCTGACCTTTAATGAAACAGCCATGAGCGGAAAGCGAGGCAACTTGTATTGCCGATTCAGACAGCGGTACCGGACCTCGTTCCAACCGTCCAAAGGCAAACAAGGCTCCTGATGCGACCAACGCAGCCCCCAGCGCCAACGCGCCCAGCAGGCCGCCCTTACCGCGTCGCCCAAGTGCCCAGCCGCCGATGGTGACAACTAAAATCAGCACGCCCAGAATGACTATGATGGATTGCCGACTCGCCACACGATAACCGATCGCGTTGGCCGCCATATCCAGGGCTGAAGTGGCGACCGTGGACGCCATACTGGGGCCGAAAAACCTTCGGGTAGCCGGCCAGATGGCTGCAATCGCATCGCCTTTGTGATTGACCAGCGCCTGCCACTGCATGGCATTGAGCCAAACCTGCCCGCGTCCCATGCGGTAACGCATAATCACAGGCCAATCATCCGCGCTGACAATCACTTTGGAATGGCCGGTAAAATAGCAGCGTAATCTCTGACTGTGAGGCGTATTGACGATATGCTCTCGACCATGGGCCGCATAGTTGTATGCCGCACTGCGAATCGTCTGCACATAGGCAAGGTCATATTGATGGCCTAACACCGCTTGCGCAAGCTGCCGGCCCGCGGCATTGCCTAGATCAATCCACAATCGCCCGCCCGCGAGTACCCAATCTCGCAGGCTCTGGATTTGCGGCCCGCTAAGACGACTGTGCAATGAATCAAAATATATTTGCTCAATGGGCAGCAACGCCGGCACCGTCAGCGGGAACCTGCGCGTCGTCAGATACGTCATTACCGATGATAACCCTATTTGCCGGCGCATCGCCGATGCCACATTGACGGCACCGCCGGGTTGATTCCCTTCCACGACTGCAGTACGCATCGATTGTTCCTGCAGAAACTGGTTGCCTCGCTTGGTATCGCGCTGGCCACGAAGGGCAGCGGCAATGGATAGCGCGTAAAGCTTCTGTCCGCGTGCGGGCGGAAGCATCATTGGAACGGGCCAACGGACGCTGCTTCTCGGTGGCAACCACACGGGTGCTTCACATTTTATTCCGCCGTACCCCGGCACGCTGGTGATCACATGTACGGTTTTGGCGCCGACGCCCGAATTTTTCACTTGGACCGTGGCCGAGTTTGTACTGCCCGGCGCGGCAGGACTAATCTGTGGAGAGACATAATTTATTTTGGTCGCCGCACCAGCGCCGGCAGATGTCGTTAACGCTATCAGGGCCGCGAGAAACCAACTGCGACCACTTGTTGCCAACATGCAACCCCCGATCGAACTATCCGCGCAACGGCCTGAAACGCCAGCACCAGCGCCTTGAAGAATATCAAGACTTGGCATCTTAGGCGCATTGGCACTGGCTCGCAAGTTAATTTTTCGGCGCACTGCGGCGAAAAATTAACTTGTGCTGTCACTGGCCGGCACATCGCTGCCTTACTATTACTTGGACAGACTCCTGGCTAAAGCGTCCCCAAGCCTGCCATAAGTTCCGCGTTGCCGGTGTAAGAACGTGGATTATTAAATTGGTTGTCGTAACCGGGTACAATGACATCGGAAATTTCATAAATTTCGGCCAGGCTGGCCAGCGCCGCATTCACATCATAACAATCCGGCGGCACCTTTCCCGATAAAAAATGCTCTCTGGTAGCCACCGCCCCGCCGGCAATGACGGTAGTGCTGTCGGCCATGGAGACAATCAACCCCGCTTGGCCAGGGGTAAAACCAGCCAGCGGGAAAAGGTCAACACCCGGCGCGAGTTTATCCGGGGCATCACTTGTGCGGGCCAATATGGCCAAGTCCTCATCCACCCGCGCACGGGCCTCATCCCGCTCGGTGCCGATTTTGCCGGAAGTTACTTCAAGCATCTGGCGGGCGGCGGCGCGCTCTGCCTCCCCCATCCACCATCGCGCATCGCCAAAGAGCCGAATCGCCCGGCGATGGACCGGCCGCCAACAGGTTAAAAAAATGTCCGTCACATCCGATGGCTTAAGCCCCGTGCGCTCGGCGAGGCGTTGCTCCAGGGCCGATGCCGGCAGGGCGGGATCAACCAATATTCGCTGCTCCCCCGCCGCAATCAGGGTGGTAGTGGAGTGCGCCGTGCGGACAGGCTGCTTTTCCTGCCACAGGTCATTACAGGCCATCGCGCCAATACTGATTACCGATACGGAAAAAATAGTTTCATTCATCGGGAAGGATTATATCGCGAATTGATGGCACCGCGCGCGGAGCGATGATATTATCAGCAGCCCAATGGCAGGTATGGCTGCAGCAAACCAACGAATAGGAGAATGTCATGGAACCACGCGTTGGAATTATTGGCGGATCAGGGCTTGGGCCGGAACTGTTTAAGGATTCGAGCATCGCGTCGGCCGATATCGATACACCTTTTGGCAAGCCTGCGGCCGCACCATGGGTTGGTGATTGGCAGGGCATTCCGGTGGCCATCCTTGCGCGGCACGGCATAGGACACACATTAAATCCCACCCAGGTTCCGTATCGGGCCAATATTTTTGCCTTAAAAGCCCTGGGCTGCAGGTGGATTATTGCATCGGGTGCCGTCGGTTCTCTGCAAGAGCATATCCACCCGCGCGATTTGGTATTGATCGATCAGGCGATTGACCGCACGGTGCACCGGCCTCGCACTTTTTTTGACCATGCCGCCGTCCACGTCGATTTCGCCCAGCCGACGTGTCCCCGCCTTCGCGGTCTGATGCTGGACGCCGCAGCCGATCTACCCGAGAGGGTTAACGTTCACCAGCGCGGTACTTATGTCTGCATGGAAGGCCCCGCGTTTTCAACGCAGAGCGAGTCGCGCATGCACAGGAGTTGGGGCGGCGATGTTATAGGAATGACACTCATGCCGGAGGCTAAATTGGCCCGTGAGGCGGAAATGGCCTATGCCTCGATTGCGATGGCGACAGATTATGATTCATGGCGGCCGCACGACCCTGATATCGCCCCTGCCGATCTGATGCTGGAAATCATCTCTCACCTCAGAGAGGCCACGGAGAGCGCCCTTAAGCTTATTGCCGCAACCATCCCCCGGGTGTGGGAGATTCGGCGTGAAACCCTGCCCGCACACAACGCGCTGGCGCTGGCGATATGGTCGGATAAATCGAAAATACCTGCCGGGGAAAAGGAACGGCTGGCGGGCTTATGGGGAAAATATTTTTGATGTTGGCAACGGCCATCCGCAGCCGCCAGCTTTTATTTTTTAATATTAAAATACGTCTTAAGCACTGTCATGATGCGCTGGCTCACCACTTCCTTTCGTCCGGTGGCACCCACCCGACGGTAAGTGTCAGGAAACTGTGTGCATTGAGCTAAAAAGCCTTCGCGCACGCGTTCATGAAACTGGGCAGCACGCTGTTCAATTCGGTCTTCAAAGAGACCGATTTGCTGGAAACGCCCTTTTTTACTTGTACGTTGCCGGGCTTCTGCGATGGTGACATCCAGAATGATGGTGAGGTCTGGCCAGAGGTTTTCCGTCGCCGCCGTAGCCGTTGCCAGAATATCGGAAATGGGCACGCCGCCCGCGGCTCCCTGGTAGGCCAGCGTGCTGCTGGTGTAGCGGTCGGTCAATACGGCCATCCCCGCCGCCAGCGCTGGCCGAATTTCCTGATACACCAATTGGGCGCGGCTGGCCATATAAAGCAGCATCTCGGTACGTATGTGCATTCCCTCACCCCGCTGAGTGAGCAGGATATTGCGAATATGCTCGCCGATGATGGTGCCGCCGGGCTCGCGAAACCGCCGATAGGCCACCCCCGCAGCACTGAGATATTTTTCAAATTCATCCAATTGCGTCGATTTGCCGCAACCATCCACACCATCAAACACGATGAATTTCCCGGTGAGCGGATGCGAGGTGCGGATCGGCTCTTGTGCACGCTGGGCAGATTTTCGCTCGGTTGGCATCAAACCCCCAAAAACTTACGCTTGCGATGCTAAAAGACTCCGTTGCCGTGGTCAAGAATGACCATCTGTCGCCCGACGTAAAGTCAGACCGAACCTGGGAGCCTGGGCATGAACGGTTTGACCGGTAATGCGTGCCGGCTCACGCCGCACGCCCTATATGTGGCAAGCTGAGATGGAGCAAGTATGTCGCCGCCCGGGTAATATCGTACAAAGCAGAGATCGGACAGGCTTCCGTGGTTTGAATAGAGAAAGTGCATGACGCCATTACCCCAGGGTACTTCAACCGCAGACCATAGGGGATCGCCCCCGCCATCGGAAGGCCAGACCATCTTGTGCCCCGCAAAGATCAATCTGGGCCTAAAAGTGTTTCCCCGACGCGATGATGGGTATCACGCCATTGACTCATGGTTTGCGCCTCTGTCCTTGGCCGATGTTCTGACTATCAACCATGCGCCAAAGCCGGAAATCGTACTCACCGGCATCAGCGCCGATATCACCACTGAATTTGGGAAGAATTTAGCGGGGAAGGCGGCGCTGGCCATGGGGCGCCTGGCGAATAAACCTGCCCATGTTCAAATTCGGATTGAAAAACTAATTCCGACCGGCGGCGGGTTGGGGGGAGGCAGTTCGGACGCTGCCGGTACGATGCTGGCCATGCAGCAACTGTGGCAACTCGATATTTCGCTGGATCGGATGGCCGCTGAAGCTGCCAAACTCGGCAGCGATGTGCCGTTTTTTATCCGGCGCCAATCGGCCCGATGCCAGGGGCGGGGAGAACGCATCACTCCGCTGCGCCGTAAGATACCCCTTTTCGCCGTGCTTATTGTTCCCCCCAATGGTATATCGACCGCAGAGGTGTATCGTGTATTTGACGAACTTCCCGCCCCCCCGGACCATGCCATCGCCTACGATGCAATGATCAGCCTTGGTGCGCGGGAAATTGATGATACTATCTATAATGATTTACAGCCGGCGGCATTTGCGGCGGCACCATGGCTGGCGGAAATGCACCACGCCGCAGAGAAAGCCTTGGGGCAACGTGTTCATATGAGCGGCAGCGGGTCAACCCTATTTACTTTGCACGATCGGGCGGATGAAGCGGAGGCTGCGGAATTTACCCTGCAGAAAGCTATGGGCCATGTGGTGCAGGCGATGCCGGTGCGGGTATTCGGAGCGTAGAAGCCGCTGCCCGGTGCGCACCCGACCTGCCACGCTGAACCTTGGAAGATGGCGCAAAGCCAAACCATTGCCCTGGCACGCGTGTACCTACGCGTGTCACCGATCCATTATGAATACCAATGAGCACCGGCAAAAAGGGCGGCAACCAATGCCGCGATGTTTTCATCCGCATCAAATGCATATACCGCGTGGGGACGCCGCGCGGTAAGGTCCCAAATGGCGGGATCTGCAACAGCGCAACCTTGGGCAATGGGCGATGCTGCACAATTCGGGCAATGAGGTGCCGATCAATTAGCCTGATTTCCGCCTGACATTCAGGGCACTGGTGAAAATACATTACGATCAGCCAGGTACCGGCACGCAGAGGCCCTGCAGATTTAATAAAACGCATCAGTGGCAGTTTTCTGCCATACCATGAAGGCGGGTTGCAGACGACAGGCCCATGACCGCCGATCAATCGGCCGTCGGGCAAAAGATGAGCGGGCCGGAAATAGGTCACGACCAATCCTGTGCAGACGAGAACGGCGATAAGCAGGGCCGCAAAGCCAGCCGCCCCCTGCCGGAGCGGGCGGTTGATGTGGCTTTGTTTCAAATGGATCAAAATGGCAATAATGATCGTTGTATCAAGGGTGGATGTGATCCACGGATTCACTTTAACGTTACCAAAACAGCCGCAGGAATGCCGTCCATGCAATGCCCGGTCTAATGTAACGGTCAGAAATATGACAAACACAAGACCTGTAAGTTTGATGACAATCCGCCGGGCAAAACCAGAGAGAAGGGCCGATGCCAGGATCAACTCAAAGAGCACCTCTGCCAGATAGAAATGAGGATCGCTGCGCACGCCGGCTTGGAGGAATTTAACCAGCTTCAGGGCCGCAGCGATGTAAAGAAGCAAGGCGATGAAAATTGGAAGCATATCAATACCGCTGCGCCGAGGTTCTGAACTCGGATGTTTTTCGGGCATGCTTATGGACACCTTTCAGGAAACGGCGGCCGACCATTCGGACGGCGGGCAATAGGTCAATTGAAAAGGCGTAATCAACCGCAGGCGCTCATCCAGCACCGCCCGCAGATGAAACAGCAAAAGTTGCGCGGCCTGAAATAAAGCCACGGGATCGGCAGGCGCCTGATCGGCCGGAACCGGAAGATTGCAGGGTGATGGCAGGCGATGTAAAGCGGAAAGAATGCGGCGATCTACCCGAATGAGCGATTCACCACGGCAACAACCATCACAGAACAGACCTACGGATCGGCGCTGGAGACTGGCATGCAAACCCAGAGACTTCTTACATTCCGCACAGCGGAGCATATCAAGACCATAGCCCGCAGCGGATGCCGCATATTTCAGATATGCCACCACCGGACGCAGCGAATCAGCGGCCGCCAAATCGCGTATGGTGCGTTCCAACTCCAGAAGCATTTCTCCGGTTGCGTCGTCGGTCGCACCCGCCGCAGTGGTGACTTCGGCCAGCAGTTGAGTGACGATGATTTTTTTATAATCACGGCGAATGAGCGGACGATGGTCGGTCACATCCCATGCCGTAAGCGTGGCCAATTGCCCATCCTGGCGGGCCGGTATAAACACCACTTGCCCGGCGGCGAGAACATCCAGGGGCGCCATTAGAGGTGAGAATGTCTTCTTGGGGATTCTACGGATGCCTTTAGCAATAAGCCTGATGACCCCGTGGGAAGCGGTAAGCAGAGTGACCACTTGGCTGGTTTCAGAGAAATCAAGCACACGCAGACAAATTGAATCGCAGCAAACAGCTTCGGCCATGGAAGCTATTTTAGCATCTCACCATTGAACCGGCAGAAATAGCGGTGGAGTTATTCCTCAGAATTCAATATCAGCACCTTCGCGTAGCGCACGGCCTGGTGGTACTGCAACTCGCGGTGAACTGCCAGTTTCACTGGAATGATGACGCGATAAAGATGCGATACGTGGCGGGATTCATGAATCAGTAATTCATGTCCAGCCACCATGGCCGAGGGCGTATGGTAAGAATAAAAGGTCAGCGGAACGCTTTTTTCGCTCATGGCAAAAATGACCCGCATACTCACACCGGCATGCGAGCCGCGACAGGAGGTCAAATCGGCAATTCGGGCACTGCCCGCAGGCACCATCTGCCGTAAATCGCCAAAAAAGGCGATACGCGATGGCAGTATCGGAGCGAGCACCCAGTAGGCCCATTTATTCGCGCTTAATCGGACTCGAATCGGATCACGGCGGTCAAAAAGCACAGATTGGCCGGTGAAATATTCACGTGCGATCCACGCCCCGTGCGGATTAAGCCCGAGACTCCGCGGCGTAAGGGTTACCGCCGATTGATCACCAGGACGGCGGAATACAAATACCAATGGTGTTTTTATTTTATTGCCGCTGTAGGTAGTAGCCACAAGGGGGATTTTACGTCCCAACGCGTCATTGACGATCGTTTGATCGGTGGGCATCAAAGGCAGTGTTGGCTTGACCAACCGGCCGTCGGCACGGATGGCCATATTAATATTTTTGCTATCAATGCTTCCGAGCTTATCCCCCACCCCCACCGGCCCGCCGGAAAGGAGCGATACCAGAAGGTCGCCACGCTTTGCGCTCGGAAAAGCATCTGACCATGGCCATGCTCCAACCGCATGAATGAACATGGAATTGTAAATAAAATCGCGCCAACGGGCCTTTTGAAAATGATCAGTGGCACCGCGTATGGCGATCACGTCGGGCAGTTCGCCTGCCTCCGTTAAGAAGCGGCCCGTTACCATGCAATACAGGGCGGCAATGCGATGGGCGGAAAGCGCGTCAACCATGCCATGGGCAAAATCCCGCGCAATAGACAGGTGGATATGCAGTTGGGGCGAAGCGCTGTAGATGTAGATCAGCCAATCCTGTTCCATGGCCCGCACACCTGCACTGGCAAGATATTTCGCCCGCGATCGCCAATACGCTCGGCTCGACGGTGCAATCCCCGACATGTGATACCGCTTGTGATAAGGGCTGTGCCGGGCAATCCAACGTGCGTGGACGACCAACGGCAGATGAAGCTGATGCTGAAACGCAGCCAGACCATGAGGAAATAATTGGTGCGACGCATGATACCGCCATGTACCGCCGTAATAATTCCAGTGGTTGTTGGCTGGCATGCGAGGATTCATTGGCTTGAGTTTTTTGCCATTGTAGTAGTGATTCGTTTTATCGTACCACCAGCTATCAAGTTCCATATATCCGAGGTGGATGTGGTCCTGACGGAATTCAGAGGCCACATGCAGCAACGTGCCGGTGTAACCATATTTTTTGTCATAGTTATAAAAGTAGTTGGTGCCAAGATCCGTCCAGTAACCAAAATCACGCAAAACCGGTGAGGCATTCTGCGATACCATCGGCCGGTGATGCAACGATCGAAACGCATCGCCCCAGTCCCCAATCGTCTTTCGCATCCCGTTGCCAAATAGCAGTAGGGTCAGATGTGGTTCTTTAAGCGCCGACCCGACAACTCCCTTGTTGAAACCATCGGCCATGAGTTTACGCCCATCGCCATAAAGCCGCGAGACGAGAATCTCTGACGCGGGAGCGAAAATGCAGGTTTGAAATTGGCGATTAAAAAATACCCACGGCGTAGCAGTGTTCGCCAATTGAAACTGAAGTGGTGTGAATACGTGCCCATCAAGGCTCATATGCAAAAGGCCCTGAGGTGTATGCGTAAACGCGGGAAATATTGCCCCGGGCAGTTGATTGGCCGCGCTGAAAACAATCAGTTGGCGACGCGGATACAGGGTGGCGGCGTACTGTGCAGGTACGCCTGGTTCCCTCCACGTCAAGCGGGTACCGTTGCCAAGAGAGGTGGCTACCATGGATTGATGAACGTCATCTGGTGGCTTAGCGGCCGAGCTGCTGTATGACCAGTGGGTTACCGGCCACGTCACACGGTAACGGCCGGTACGCGAGGAAAGCGTGAATTTAACACCTTTGCGACCGGAGGATTGCAGTGTCCAGACTCTGGCTTGTACTCTAGGAACGATACCCAGCCAAACGGCAGCCATCGCCAGCATGATAATGGACCGGTAAAGATTTTTTTTCACTAGGGTCGTTGCCATCGATACACCTCTTTCATCTAATGAAGCCGTCCCACCCGTAGTTGAAGGTTGGAAGCAGCCGAGCTTTAAAAACTATCCCATTTCTTACTACTGTCAAAAGCATGGCATTTCGAAAAAACCACCACTACCGCCCATGATTTCCTCATCGATAAGGGCTATAACCCGGCCTTTGGCACGCGGGTGTCTTCCCGTCCTTCCGACCTATTTTTCCCAGCCAAAAGCCAACTCATTGGCCCAGTGCGGCGCCCACTGGGCATCCAGCGCCACGGAATTTACGCGGGATACCAAACGGTGCATCGGCAATTCCAGCATCGGCCCTCCGCTGGCCTTGTTGACGCGGCACGTAAATTTCACCGGATTGCCGGCTACCATGAGCTTATGCACATCCGGAATTTCCTCCCACGGGATGGCACATTCCACAATCCTCATGCCGTTGGCATAACGAATAGAAAGCTTGCCATCCGTTACGGCACCGTCCCACGGACTTTTCGGCTGCCGCGGGAAAAAGTTTTTCGGTGGCATACCCGGAACCAGCATCCGCCAGATTTCCGTGCCGCCACCATACTTTTCCGCCACCAAGTTCAACGAATATTCGTAATCTGTGTCTTTATACCAGATGAATTTCGGCGGGCGACCCGGCAAGTTCGTGATCCACTGCTTTTTATCCGCGTAAGGAACGGCATTAAACGCAATTTGAATATTATCCATGGGGTAAGCACATCCCGGCGTTACCGGATTGGTGCGATACGTAAATTTCCGCACACCCACCGGCCATTCCATGGCCTTCGTATCCGTAAAATGCGGGGTGGTCACGGTGACATGATCCGGGTATTTTGGCTCGGCTCCGATCACGTTGTACCCATTGGAACCATACTTGCCTTTCCAGTTGCCGCTGGTCTTGTAATCGAAATGGATAAATCTGTTCTTAGCGGCCGCCGGGGCCGGATCAAAGAATATCCCGCCCACACGCGCGTCGTACCACCAGCCGGCGGCGCGAACACGGATGCGTACTTTTCCGCGCATGGTATAAACCGCATACACGCCCTTATACAGACGATTCAGCGACCGCCGGCTCAACAATTTTCCCGAAGGCATTTCCAGCAATTCCAGCGTCTGCCCTTGGGATGCAAAATTTCCCGGCGGAATATAAATTGCCACCTGCTGAGGATCGTTATTGGGAATGTCAAAATCAATCGCAAACGCCAACTCATTCACCTGCGCATCGTCCACCCATTGACCGTTGATCCGGCCTGAGCCTGTGGGGCGCTCCAAGGCCCACAGGTCACTGGCGCTTGCGGGTTGGATTTTCTCCACGATTTTCAAGGATTTATCAACCAACACCTGGCGGGACGTTTCCGGATAAAAACACTCATAAGCATATTTTTCCTGATCCGCAAAACGCAACGTGCCACCATTCGCCGGATCATCGGCCACCTTGGCTGCAAAATAAAAATAACTGTCGTCATAAGCCAGATACGTAGTGGCCGCTCCTCCCGCCGCCCCCGCCTTGAACGCTTCCATCGGCAGCCACGCCGCCTCGGTCAACGATTCGTGGGCCGCCTCTCGAGTCTGAATGGTTTGCGGCAATACCCCCTCCCAATCGGACAAATCGCCATCAATTTTGATGGTCTTGCGAGCGATATAATTCACCCGCATCGTGTCGTATTGCACAGCCACGCCGTCCTTACCAGCATCAAATTGGATGGTAAGCGGATAATGGTTGGCGGGAGATGCCCTTCCACCTTTAACCCGCACAGCCACGCTCTTTTGTTCATGGGCCGCGAGATGGACACTAATGGGGCCAGTCGTCTGAAGGCCATCCAGCGTACAGGATAAAACTCCGCTGATTGGTCGATTCAGCACATTGGTCAACATCACCGTCATGCTCGGTTGAGTTTCAATCGGGGCAGTAAAATCATGCGGAATCATTTCCACTGGCGCCAGCCCTTCAATCCGGCCGGCCTTGATCGCCGCTATTAACGCCGCAAACGATCCCGGACTGCCATTACCACGCAGGAAGTAGCCGTCGGTATTCAGTGGAATCTCAATTTCCCTATTTTTCGCCGGAACTGGGTTACCGTAATAATCATACAGTGCAAAACGATCCCCATCGGCCCGAAGGATCATGCGCACACCAACCCACGGCATCGGCAAACGCAGCGATTTTTCCAACGCTGCACGCTCTGCGACCGCACCCGTCGGCAGCCGGGCGATTTTCCTGCGACGCTTCTCCTTGGCCCGCACCTCACGCCGGCCCACCAACGGCTCGAAGATCAGGCTCTCGGCAATCTCCATATCTTGGAGCTTCGGTCCGCTGACGCCCGCGTC
>DZDI01000187.1:0-2122 GCA_022730455.1 Phycisphaera mikurensis
TCTGGGGCAAGAGTATGAAGAAATCCATAAAGAAATTTATTCTTCTTGAGCAGCTTGAGGAACGGATCTTTCTTGATGCCAATCCGGTGGCGGTGGTGGCTGACGTGGTCGAGCCCGTTGAAATTATTTCGGTTGAACAGCCGGTAATGATATCGACCACCGAGCCGGCAGCAGCGGCAACAGCGACAAAAACCACACCTACCAACACAGAGTCCAACGCCACCCCGGTTGTTACGACCACAGAATCCCCGATTGTCCAATCGCCGGAAACGGCCGATCTCCCCTTTTCAACAGTGACCCAGATTGTTTTTGTGGATGATTCGATTACCGCCCCGGATATCCTGGCTGATGGCATTGTCACGGACATCAGTAATGAAGATGAAAACGAGGAGATTCTTGTCGTCACCCTGGATTCCACTCAGGATGAAATCCAGCAGATAAGCGCCACTCTCGCCCAGTACACAGACCTTTCCGGAGTCCACATCGTCTCTCATGGCAGTAACGGGAGCTTGACCCTGGGGCATGTAACCCTGAACAGCACGAATCTTTCCACGTATGCCGACCAGATGAGTCAGTGGGGGAATGCCCTCGGCAGCAATGGCGACCTGTTGCTGTACGGTTGCACCATTGGCGCTGATGGAGGCGGCGTTGATTTTATAGAATCGGTGGCCGCTTTGACCGGCGCCGACGTGGCGGCTTCCGACGATGCCTCCGGCAATCCGGCCTCTGGAGGCGATTGGGATCTTGAAGCCACAACCGGAGTCATAGAAACGAGCACCCTGCATGATGGAAGCGGCGATTGGAATGGATTGCTGGGGGTGCCAGTTCCGGTTGCTACCGTGAACATGCCTGCGGAGGGACTCATCGAAGAAAGTATCACCTTTACTGTCTCCTTCGACAATACCGGCGCAAGCGGTGATATTGGTTCTATTGGTTATGGCCCCTATATGGATGTCTATGTGCCAGTGGGGCTGAAGGTCACCAGTGTGCCCAGTTACGGTTCAGCGGCATTGAGTTCGCAGCGTTTTGTCTGGGATACTACCGCTGGAACGGGCGGTGCCTGGGTCAATGGCGCCACGACGATAGACCCGGACGACGACAATCATCCCTTTGACAGTGTCGGCAGCGTTATTCCGCTGGCTGCTGGTGCCAACAATGGCGATGCCTGGTATCTGATTACATTGCCCTTTGGCTCTTTCACCCCTGAGCAGCCGGCCATCGACATCAGCTTTACCGCTGAACTGGATGAGGACGCCGTGAATGCTGCCGACTATTCGCCAGGCGATGCCGTGGTCGGTTCGCCGCTCACAGTGACTGCCAGAGGAGGTTTTCGTCTTGGTACTGACGGACTGAACAACCCCACCAGTGATCCGGTGATCGTCGGCAGTGCGAACTCGGACTCAGTGACCCCAACTCTGATGGTGGTGACCAAGACCTCCAATGCCCCGGAGGGTCAAACCGTCACTGGGCCCAATTTCCCGGTTACCTATACCGTAACAGTCGATATTGCACCCGATCAGACGGTTAATGATCTCGTGCTCAAGGATTTTCTGCCGGATAACGCCGTCTACCGGAATGATTATGTCGTCACCGGGGCAACAGTGAATACGGGGGATGCCAGCTATTCCCTGCCGGTTTCCTGGCAGCCCAACAATGCCCCTGATAATGATTTTTATCTGCCACTGGGCGCGGTCACCGGCAACAGCACCGACGGTGTGAAGGAAATCACCCTGACCTATTCCGTCTATTACGGACAGAGCGACGCCGATGGCGCTGCGGTCATTCCTCCCTGCACCGGCGATGACAGCACGGCCCTCAACGAGGCCATGGCCACGGGAAGCTACACCCATCCTGTGGTTGGCCTTCAAACAGTCACTGCGGGCAATGCTGCTGGAAATGACGGAACAGGGGTATTGGATACTGCGGATCCTGATGGAAACAATTCCGACCACCAGGATCAACTGAATGCCATCACCGTCCGCAAAAGTGTTGTGAATACCAATCCCGGGAATGGCCTCAACCCCGGCGATATCCTCACCTATACCATCGACTTTGAGATCTCCGACTACTTTGGCTTTCAAGATATCGTGGTCACCGACCTGCTCGGGGATGGTCAGCATGT
>DZDI01000187.1:2222-4142 GCA_022730455.1 Phycisphaera mikurensis
TTTGCGCCGACCTTGAGCGTCTATGAGGCGTTTGGTGGGCCTGGTACCACCACATCGACATCCTGGGCACTGACCGGAGATTCCACTCTGAGCTTGAGCCGATCAGCAGCGACCGGTATCACCACGCTGGGCTTTGATATTTCTGGCAAGCTCGGTGGCATGGGCGAACTGCACGGCGATCTTTTTGACGGCGACGGGGGAACTGATGGCGCAAGCTATCAGGGCGGACGAACCAATACCGGCACTCACGGCACAATAACCTTTCAGGCGATTGTTGATGAAAATTATCTGGCCCCCGGTGCCGGGCTTGATGTCAGCGTTGATGCCAACGACCCCATCGACAACAATGTGTCCATCAGCGGGCAGATCCTCAACCCCCTGTCCGCAGTTCCAGGGGGGGATTATAACGCCACCGGCTGTGGGACAGAGGACGACTCTTCGGCCACCCAGCTCACCATGGATGGAGTCGGCACCATTAAAGAGATCAGTCATATAAACGGCGTTGCGGTGGTGGGAAATCCCACCATCAGCCCCGGTGATGTGGTAACCTACCGCCTGTACATGACGCTGCCCAGCCCTGACATCGAGGACTTTGTCATGACCGATTACCTGCCGTTGCCGGTCTTTGATGTGACTGAGTTTGGTGCTGCGAATTTCGCCAACACCCTCCAACTGGGGCAAGTCGTAAATGCAGGGTCTATCGATCTGACCCAGGGCGGCAAGATCTATTTCGGCACCGGCACCGATATTCAACTTGCATCAGGCATCGTTGCCAACGAGGGCTGGGACAGCACTGGCGGCAACTACAAGCCCCTGGATGCCAATGTGAACGCCATCTCCGCCTCTAACAGTCTGGCCATCGATATGGGGACCTTTAATGGAGCAACAGGCGCAATCCCATACCATCTGGAGATCCTCCTCACCGCCACCGTCCAGAACGCCCCCTTTGCCGATGGCCTGAATCTTACCAACCAAGCCACATGGAGCTATAACAACACCTTTGGCACAGGGAGCACAACGGGCGGGATCGATCAGATTGAGGTGGTGGCCCCGGAGCTGACCATCACCAAGGGGGTGATTGCCACCAATAACACGAATCCCGGTGTTTCGTTTAGTCCAACCCCATCTGAAATGCTGGCCGATTTGAGCGTCAATGCGCCGGGAATTGGCAATTCTCTTAGCTTTGTTGGTGACGGAAAGGTATCGGCGGCCGATTTTGTCGCCAATCCAATGGATTCCAACCTGACCGGAGTCGATGGATCTGACCTGGTCACCTTTGCGGTAACGGTGACCAACTCCGGGGCCACCGCCGCTTATGGCCTTACGGTGCACGACACCCTCACGCTGCCTGGTACTGGTTTTCTGACTCCCGCCAACATAACAGCGATGAACCTGCAAGTCTGGAGTGGAGCGGGGACAAAATTGACAGTCGGGACCGCTTACACCGCCCAGTTGAATGGCGGCGCTCTGGATATTGTGTTTGATACGGCAAATGGCGCCCTGGACGGTGACCGCCTTGGGGCAAAGCCTGATGCCACAGTAGGTGATGATATCTTTATCATCACCTACGATCTGGTGGTGGATAACGAAACCGCTCAAGATGCAGATGTAGTGCTGGTCGGCTCGGAGCATACCAACACCGCCTCGATCACTTACTTTACAGCTGATACCGACGATGTGGCGGCGCACGCAAATAACTGGGTTGATCCTGCTGATCCACCCAAGGACACGGCCATTGTCACCATCGCCTCGCCCACCGTGGCCAAGGAATTGCTTAGTACAGGGGTGGACAGTGCTACCAATAATGCGCTGGATGAAGCAGTCATCGGCGAGACCGTGCGCTACAGGGTGACGGTTACGGTGCCCGAAGGTCAGACGCCCGCTGCTCAGGTCATTGACACCCTCGATGCAGGCCTCGCC
>DZDI01000188.1 GCA_022730455.1 Phycisphaera mikurensis
CCGACCCCCGCTACAAAATCTGTCAGCCTATCGGCAACTTCAAAATCAAAAATTGCCTTCCAATCTTCGCCAACCTCAAATTTACAGCGAGGCACATCCTGCGAATCAACAATGGATAGTCGAATGCCTCGTGCAGAGGATGGGTCCGTCGGTACAGGCAAATCAACCACCGGTTTCGGCTCATGATGCTTTTCTTCTACGACAGCGACCTTGGCCGCGTATTCGCCCGTGACTTCCTCACTGGTACCCGCCATCGTGCAGCGACCATTTTCCAGCAGCAACGCCCGGCTGCACAATTTATTAACTGACGACAGACCATGGCTGACAAATAAAATGGTACGTCCATCATCGCGAGCCTTGGCCATGCGTTCCATGCAACGCCGCTGAAAGGCTAAATCACCAACGGCCAGCACCTCATCAAGGAGCATAATTTCAGGATCAAGGTGGGCGGATACGGCAAATGCCAGCCGGGTATACATGCCGCTGGAATAGTGTTTAACGGGTGTTTCAATAAATTCTTCCACACCGGAAAAGGCGACGATTTCGTCAAATTTACCAGCCACTTCAGCCCGCGACATGCCGACGATGGCACCATTGAGAAAAATATTCTCCCGGCCGGTCAGTTGCGGGTGAAAACCTGTACCAACCTCCAGAAGTGTGGCAATGCGCCCGTGAAGCTGGGCCCGGCCCTCGGTGGGGCGTGTGATGCGGCTTAGAATTTTCAGCAGCGTGCTTTTGCCCGATCCGTTGGCCCCGATAATGCCCACCACCTCGCCGCGCTTAATTTCAAAAGACACATTGCGCAACGCCCAGAATAATTCTCCCCCGCCAAGGTGTCGATGAGCCGTATTGCCCCCCAATGCCAGCCAACGACCAATGCTATCGCGAAGGGTGGTAGGTCCATTGGCGACACCACGCTGATAGCGCTTACCCAGATTATCTGCAAGGATGACGGTTTCCGACAATGGGGTTCTCCGAGGGTATTTGCCAAAATTAAACGGCTGACGAAATCAGACAAAATCTGCAAATGTGTCGGCCTGTTTTTTGTAAAAATAGGTGCTGGTGATCAGTAAAATAAGTACGCCGACCACCGCGACCAGCGATGGCATAAAAATCGGTGGAGCTAAACCCAGCACGATCCAACGCGAAAATTCCACGATAAGCGCGACCGGATTTACGTTATAAATGAAAAATAGCCAGTGCGGCGCGCTGGCACGCACCATCGAAAGCGGATACGCAATGGGTGTTAAAAACAGCCAGACCTGTATGATCAACGGTACCAGCAATCCAAAATCCCGAAATCGCGTGTTAAGCGCCGCTATCCATGTACCAACCGCAAAAGCGGAAAACATTGCCAGAAACATCAACACCGGCAAAAGCAAGATGGTAGGCCCTGGCATGTAGCGATACCACGCCATCAGACCAACAAGCACCAGAAAACCAAAACAGAAATCAAGCGTCCCGGCCACTACGGCTGCCATCGGTAGAATCAAGCGTGGAAAATACACCTTGGTAACAAGGCTTTGATCTGTCACCACGCTTTGGCTGATGCGGGTGAGGCAACTGGCAAAAAGCTGCCACGGTAACAGGGCTGTAAATACAAATAATGGATAGGGCGTATGGCCGGTTTTGACCTGAGCGATTTTGCTAAATACGATCGTCATAATCAGCATGGTCACCAGCGGCTGAAGAATAGCCCAAAGAACGCCAAGGATGGTTTGCCGATAGCGCACCTTCACATCGCGCATAGCTAGGAAAAACAGCATTCCCCGGGCATTCCACAATTCGCCTAGGTTAAGCGGCTCAAGCGCGCGAGGAGGAGCTATATCAACAGTGGGCACATTAACTTGCGGCATATTGGCGAACTTATACCCCAACTTGATATTCCGCATCTTCCGCGGGAGCACATTTCGGCGCGGAGGCATCTACCCCCGCATCGCCCTGATTTTAACGGAAATTGTTATTTTCTGTGATACCGCATAATCCCTGCCATCGGCCCTTGAGCGATTGCAGATAAAAGCGACTCTGATCACTGCGGCCAAGCAAAGCGGCGCGCACAGCGCCGAGCATCGGCCGCGTCAGCACGGTGGCTCTTTCATGCAGCGGCCGATGATGCTTGGCAAGCACCCGCCCCAAACCACGACCATACGCCAGAGCCCTAGCACAAGCTGCAGCGTCATATTGTGCCGTCGGATTAGCATGCCCCACCAGCGACTCGGGTCGGTAAAATACTTCGGTTCCCGCCGCCAGAAGCCGTAGCAATAGATCAGTTTCCTCGCCTGACCCCCAAGGACCGGCGCAGCCGGCACCGAGGCTCTCATCAAACCCGCCAACCTTGATAATTTCTGCCCGCCGAATAAATATCCCGATGGACACCGCCCGCCGCCAGACATTATGCGACGCCATCGGCCCTGGCCGACGCGGCCAATCCTGTACCGACAGCCGCCCCGACGCATCACTGCATGCCGCGGAGACTCCGCCCGCCGTCGGATGTTCTGCGAGCCATGCCCCAACCCTGTCGAGCGTGTGCGGCAAATACCAGCAGTCATCATCCGGAAAGGCGGCATATTCGCCGGTGGCCGCCGCCAAGCCATCGTTTCGCGCGGCTGAAAGTCCACCTCGGGAGCGCAACCGTGTGATGCCCAATCGATGCATATATCCGGCTACAACGGGCCCCAGCCGATCATCTTTGTTCTGGTCTGCAATAACGACTTCAAAATCCGTACAATTTTGATTTGCCAGCGATTCCAGCAGCCTCGGCAGCGTGTCAACCCGATTGATCGTTGCAACAATCAGCGAAAATTGCACTTTATTTTACCTCACTGCCGACGCTCTGCATTTTTCACACGCGCCTGTCCAAACCGGTGATAACATACCACCATGCCTGAACCGCGTGTAAGTGTGCTTTTGCCCGTATACAATGCCGCCCGATTCTTGCCGGACTGCATCCAAAGCCTATTGAATCAGACGTTGATAGATATGCAAATTGTGGCCATCAATGACGGTTCAACCGATGGCAGTGGCGATATCCTGAACCACTACGCACGGGCGGATCGTCGCATCGAGGTACACCACCGTCCCAATCGTGGCCTTGTCCCGACACTTAATGAAGGCATCGAACTATGCCAACGCGAATTCATCGCCCGTATGGACGCCGACGATGTCGCCGCCCCCCATCGGCTCGAGATGCAGTTCAATTACCTCCGATCACGGCCCGGCACCGTGGCACTGGGATCGGCGATTCAATACCTCGGGCCCGGTGGGCTTACCGCTGTGCGAACGCATCCGCCGCTGAAACCGTCGGTGATTCGAGAGAAGCTGCCAAGGAGCAATTGCATATCGCACCCCACGGTAATGTTGCGCCGGTCTGCCGTTAAAGCGGTGGGCGGTTACCGAGCACTCTACATCCACGCCGAAGATTATGACCTCTGGTTGCGGTTGCGATCGCTCGGCGAGCTGGAAAACCTGCCCGAGGTTCTACTTTATTATCGGGTACATGAAAATCAAATCAGTGCTCGCCATCTCCGCACGCAAGCCATTTCTGTTGCAGCGGCGAGGCTGAACATCGCACCTGCCGATCTGCCCATTATACCGGCAGAGGCATCCATATTGAATATAGCCTCCGGCTGGGCAGCACTGCTGATCAATATCCGCCAACTCGATGCCGCCTCGGCACTGATACAAGACGATGCACTTTTCACGCTCACAAGCTGCCGGCGCCATTCCGCTGCACGCCGCGATTGGCTTGCCGCCCGTCTCTATGGGGCCCGAGGCCGAATGGGCGCGGCACTGGCGGCACTGCTGCGGGCCAGTGTCCGCGATCCTACGTTACTCGCAATGACGGGTTGGAAACTGGCCGGACGCTGTCGATCCTCCTGGAGCCTGTCCAAGTAATAGCAGAGCTGCGATGTGCCGGAAATGCTCCGGATGCAAGGCGTCGGGCCGACGGCGACTCGGGTGAAGATGATTCCGAGAACGCCGCAGACGGGGTGTTTGCGGCCAATCAACCCTAATTTGTAGGCGTGACAGAGCACTAGCTCTCTTTTGTGGTAGGTTTGTTGTA
>DZDI01000006.1 GCA_022730455.1 Phycisphaera mikurensis
GCTTAAATGCAAGGCCTGCGCGAAACTGCATAGGCAGTTCCACGACGACATGGCTGTCGCGGTGGCCAGAACCTCCTTGGCGCATTGAGCGATAACCGCGGTCAAAGCATCGCAGGCGAAGAGGGTTGGCAATTTCATGTTTTCGGTCATACTGTTACTCATGGTGGCGTACTCCTAAAAAAGAACATTCAAAACACAACTTTAGGTTACGCCGCCTCTTTTACGCCGTCCACAACTTTTGATAGTATCTCGACGGCGACTCTGAAAATGAGTCGGCGAGAGGCTCCAACAAAGTAGACGAACCGGTCAGGGCTCACCCCGCAGGGCGGTGTGCCTTTTGCCCTCCCTCGGCGGCGCGACAGCTTGCCGTACCGCCTTGCCGGGTACGCCCGCGCTGCCGCTGCTTGATGGACGCCAAAAATGCACACCGTCGCAACGCGGCTATTAACCGGGTTGACTCCCCCTGTCGGGGCGGATTGAAATCGGTGCGCCGCAGCCCCCAGAATCTTGGCCGCCGCATTCCCCGGCGTGAAAATGAGAATCATTTCCGGTGCTCGGTGGGGGGGAGCCAGTTCACCTCGGAGGCCTTCACCAGCGTACTGAGAAAAGCCCATGTGGAGGTACATATGGGCGGGCATGATCGCCCGCACAAAAACTTTCTCTTTGGGGAACGCTGTTTGCACGATCGCAGCTCTGCTTTATGATGCCGCCTCTTGGCAATGGACGGATCGAATGCCTAAACGTACCAGCGAACCTCAATGGCTTAACTTCGGCAAAAGCGATGACTACTTCAATTTGGTTCATCGTCCTCTGCAGTGCCTGATTTTCATTGCACCGCTCCTGCTTATCTACCAAGTGGGCATTACACTCCATCCATGGAACCCCAGCGCCACGCATATGCCTAACATCATCGCCTTCATCCTGATGCTTCGATTTTTCAGCCTTTTTGGTGTGGTGGGTAACTATTTTCCTCTTCTGGCGGTTGTGGCCATTCTATTTTCCTGGCATCTGGCTCGCAAAGACCCGTGGCAGTTCAGGCCCTTTCTTTACATAGCCATGTATGCTGAAAGTTTGCTCTGGGCGGTACCCATGCTGGTCGCGGCCATGTTGCTGGCCGGTCGATCTCCGGCCCTGCATGCTATTGAATTTTTCGCTCCAGCCCCAAGCCATCTAAGTTGGCAATCGCAGCTTGTACTTTCCATCGGTGCCGGTGTTTATGAAGAACTGCTGTTCCGCCTGGTGTTGATCACTATTTTAAATTTTTTACTGGTGGACGTATTCAAACTTTCACTGGCGAAGGCAATTCCGATCATCATTATTCTTTCAGCAGTGCTTTTTTCTCTCTACCATTACATGGGTGCTGAAAAGCCCTCTTGGGATACTTTCCTCTTTCGGACGGCCGCCGGTATCTACTTCGCCGCCATATACATATTTCGCGGTTTTGGCGTGGATGTCGGCTCGCATGCTGCCTACGACGTCATAGTGGTCCTGCTGCAACTCCATGGTAACCACGGTATTTGACGCCATGGTGCCCGCGTGTTGACTGGACAGATCACTTAGAAAATTCTCTTGATACCACAAGCCGTGCCCGACCCTTGGCGATATCGGCTTGCAGCTGCGCTCGCGACTCGGCCGCATGCGGCGAATGGAGTTTCTCCTGCAGGCTGATTAGTTCTCGGCGGATAAATATGGCCATTTCGTCGGCGCTTAGTCCAACGAGTTGCTCGGCAGGGATGGGCTTGCCATATATCACCCTGATGGGGAAGCATTTTGGCAAAATCCGATTGCGCGACCATGCCTCAAAGGCACCATCTATAACAATCGGCACGACGGGGACATTGGCCCGGCGAATGATGACGCTCACCGCCGATCCGACCGATCCAATTGCGCCATTTTTGCTGCGTGTCGCTTCGGGGAATAAATTCAGCAGACGTCCCTGGGTAAGTCGATGGAGTGATTCCCGCATGGCGGTGGCGTCCGATCTCCCACGTTTAATCGGAAACGCATTGGTTCGCTCCAGCACATACTGGACAAAACCTCCGCGGAAGAGTGATTCCCGCGCCACGAAATGAATTTGACGATACAGCGCAATACCAATCAGCCATGGATCAAGAAAACTCTGATGATTGGTCAATAGCAGTGCCGCCCCTTTACGGGGAATATTTTCCCGACCATAAATGCGGACACCAAAAAAAAGAATGGCACAGAATTGCAGCAGGACTCTGAAGCTGCTCCACAATATCACCTGAACCCACCCGGTACCTTCTCCCCGGTAGACGTACGGTTTGCACGATGAAATCGCCTCTGGAACTTCAGGTGTTGCGTTGGTCATACGTTTTTATCCTCGGCGCGAATCAATTGTGCCAGCAGCACCGTAACTTCGGATAAATCCATCTCGCTGGAATCGATGATGATCGCATCCGAGGCCGGCTTCAGTGGCCCTACCGATCGAGACCGATCGCGCTTGTCGCGCACCAATATTTCCTCCAGCACCCGCTCGTAAGATTCTGTGATCCCCTTGAGTTGAAGTTGGTGCACGCGCCGCCGGGCCCGCTCTCCGGGTTGAGCGTCAATGAAAAATTTGAATTCCGCATCCGGAAATGCCACGGTGCCCTGGTCTCGCCCTTCGGTTACTACCGATTCAAGGCGGCTTGCAATAATGCGCTGCCGCCTGACCAATTCCGCCCGCACATCAGGGTTGTCAGCCGCACAGTAGGTCACCCGTGTTACCTCCGGAAACCGAATGGCACAGGTTACGTCCACGCCATTTAATAAAACCACGGCCGGCTCCACCGTACAATCAATTTCCAGCGATGCCTGCTGTGCAATGGCCGTCACCGCGGCAGGTTGGTCGATCACACTGAGTTTCATCGCCTCCCACGCAACGGCTCGGTACATGGCGCCGGTATCCAGATGGGTAATGCCCAGAGTCCGAGCCAACTCCGCCGCCACTGCCGATTTACCCGATCCCGCGGGCCCGTCTATGGCAATAATCAAAACTAAGTCCACCCTTCAATGCATGGTTCCAATAGCATGCCACCACTCATCAGTCGTTCGGAACACTTGCCCGACTGCGTTGCCTGATAATTTACCGCGCCGCCCGATATTTGGCCCTGCTATTACTTGGACAGACTCCATAGGGTGCACGGGGGTAGGAACACGCTACAATCCACGAACAGGAGTACGCACGATGATTGATACCGTATTAATTTGGATTGAAAAAAACTCAAGGCGCTGGTTGCATGATTTGCAGCAGTGGTTGGCGATTCCCAGCATTTCAACTGATCCCAACCACGCCGCCGATGTTAAGGCCGCTGCCGAATGGGCTCAGTATTACCTGCGGACCGCTGGTTTGGATGCGCAACTCATACCGACGGCTCGGCATCCGTGTGTGCTGGCAACAACCCCTGGAGACATGTGTCCCAAGGACGCACCGCACGTGGTGATTTACGGCCATTACGATGTGCAGCCGCCTGATCCTCTGGATGCGTGGTCATCGCCACCGTTTACCCCCACGGTCAATCATGGGCAAATTATTGCCCGGGGGGCGTCGGATGATAAAGGACAGACATTCTGTCACCTAGCCGCCTTGCTTGCATGGCGTGAAATCGCGCACCAGTTTCCGCTGCGTGTCAGTATACTGCTGGAAGGGGAGGAGGAAATCGGGTCGCCCAATCTGCCCGAAGTTATTAAAAATCTCAAACCTCAACTGGCGGATGCCTCCACGCTGATCATAAGTGATTCGGCACAGTATGCCCCGGGTATTCCCGCGATCACCAGCGGATTGCGGGGGCTGGTTTACTACCAGGTAACGCTTACGGGTCCGGACCGAGACCTGCACAGCGGTGTCTACGGCGGCGCTGTCGCAAATCCGGCCACGGCACTTTGCCAGATTATCGGCCGACTGCATGAGGCATCCGGACGCGTGACGATTCCCGGTTTTTACGACGATGTCCGTTCGGTCGATGCATCGATTCGGGAAAGCTGGCGACGGCTGCCGTTTTCCGATGAGCAATTCGCCCAGGAGGTTGGGGTCAACAAGCTCTTTGGGGAGCACGGGTACTCCACCATAGAACGCCGCTGGTGTCGGCCTACGCTTGAAATAAACGGTCTCACGGCCGGCTTTCAGGGCGATGGCGCTAAAACCATCATCCCCGCTCAAGCGTCGGCCAAAATTTCCATGCGGCTGGTGCCCGATCAAAACCCTGAGAAAATCAAGGCCGCATTTGTATCCTACTTGCAATCCATGTTGCCTGACGGTGTCAGGATGCGCTTTGAATTATTCGGATCATCGCCGGCGGTTGTGACGGCCACCAATTCGCCCGCCGTAACCGCTGCGATAAATGCAGCTCGCATTGGATTAGGCGGTGAGCCGGTGATTATTCGAGAGGGTGGGTCTATACCCGTGGTGAACTGGTTCCGGCAAGAACTCGGACTGGAAAGTGTACTCCTGGGTTTTGGTTTACCGGATGATAATCTGCATTCGCCCAATGAAAAACTTGATCTGGACGGCTTCTATGGCGGCATACGCACTTCTGCATTGTTGTTGGACGAGTTATCGCGAGCATTGATGAAATGATTATTCATTAACTTAACTTGCACGGGCGGGGCCCTTGTTTAGAGGATTAAAAGTCGGCCAACGTGGATAGCTGCTTGGGGCATATTGATCCCCATTTAACAGCGGATTTTTGGCGTCAAAGCGTAAAACCTGACGTCGGCAGTTTCCCTGTTCGCAAAAGTTTGCTACCATCCGGTTGTGATGGATCACCGCAGAGACATGAAGCCAACGGATATGGCCAACAGAGTAAACGGAGTATGCAAATGGAAATTGGAATGATCGGTCTGGGACGAATGGGCGCGAATATGGTACGCCGTCTGCTTAAGGGATCGCACCGATGTGTTGTATTCGATACTCATCCGGACGCGTGTCGGGCCATGGCGGACGAAGGGGCGGTGGCCGCCGAGTCAATGAAAAAGCTGGTATCGACACTGGCAACGCCCCGGGCGGTGTGGTTAATGGTGCCGGCGGCGATTGTGGATAAGGTGACTGACGAACTCAGTGGTCTGTTGGCGCCGGGCGACATCATCATTGATGGCGGCAACTCCTTTTATCAGGATGATATTCGGCGTGGTGCCGCATTGAAAAAGCGGGGTATCGGCTATTTGGATGTGGGTGTTTCCGGCGGCGTGTGGGGGCTTGAGCGCGGCTACTGCCAGATGATAGGAGGAGAGAAGGAATTCTTTCATCGCGTCGAGTCGATCTTTCAAACGCTGGCTCCCGGCGTAGATGCCGCGCCGCGCACGCCTGGTCGCGATGGGCAGCCGATGTCGCAGGCGGAACATGGTTATCTTTATTGCGGGTCGGTGGGTGCGGGACACTTTGTAAAAATGGTCCACAATGGAATTGAATATGGCATCATGGCCGCTTATGCCGAGGGGCTTAATATCCTCAAGCATGCCGATATAGGGCTCAAACCGCCAACGCATGACTCTGAAACGTCGCCTCTCTCCAATCCGGAATATTACCAATATCAGTTGGACCTTTCGGCGATAACCGAAGTATGGCGACGCGGCACCGTAATTCAAAGCTGGTTGCTGGATTTAACGGCCACGGCGCTGGCTAAAAATGCTACTCTCGCCGATTATTCCGGCCGCGTGAGTGATTCCGGCGAAGGACGCTGGACATTGCATGCCGCCATTGACGAAGGCGTTCCAGCGCCGACACTTAGCGCGGCGCTCTTTGACCGGTTTGTGTCCCGCAATGCTGCCGAATTTGCCAATCGGGTCATGTCGGCCATGCGTTTCGAATTTGGCGGTCATAAGGAAAAATCGGTTTAATGGCTGCTTACGACAGCAGATTGGTCGTGTTAAGCGTGTCGAATAAATGAGGAATTAATATGAACGCAGAGCTATCCGATGTGCTGGTGTTCTTTGGCATCACCGGCGACCTGGCCTACAAGAAAATATTCCCGTCGCTCCAGTCGATGGTACTGCATGGGGCACTGAATATTCCTGTCATTGGTGTGGCCAAGTCAGGTATGACGATTGACGCCCTGAAAAACCATATCCATGCCTCATTGGTAGAACATGCCAACTGCGTCGACGAAGGCGCATTCGGGCAACTCTGCGATCAACTCAACTATGTGGATGGCGACTACAAAGACCCCAAAACCTACGAGCAACTTCAACAACAGATTGGCAATGCCAAGCATCCGCTGTTTTATCTGGCCATCCCGCCGAGTATGTTTTCGGTGGTGGTTGACGGCCTCGCGAAAGCTGGCTGTCATCGTGGTGCCCGAATCATGGTCGAAAAGCCGTTCGGGCGCGATCTCAAATCGGCCATTGAATTGAATGAAACGCTGCACCAGCATTTCCCTGAAGCTTCGATATTCCGCATCGACCACTATCTTGGCAAAGAACCTGTGCAGAATATTCTCTATTCCCGATTCGCTAATACCTACATCGAGCCGACGTTTAACCGTAATTACATTGCGCATGTGCAAATTACGATGGCCGAAGAATTCGGCCTCCAGGGCCGCGGCCATTTTTACGAGGAAGCCGGAGCGATTCGTGATGTCATTCAGAACCATATGCTTCAGTTGGTGGCGTGTCTTGCTATGGAGCCACCGTCACGCCCCCATCCGGATGATATCCGAATCGAACGGGCTAAATTGCTCCGTACCATTCGACCGCTTTCGGTGGACGATGTCGTGCGAGGGCAATTTCGGGGCTATCATGACGAGGACGGGGTGAGCAAGGATTCCCGCGTTGAAACTTTTGCAGCCGTTCGGCTTTGGATCGATTCCTGGCGCTGGGCAGGCGTACCCTTTTTTATCCGCACCGGTAAATATCTCCCCATCACCTGTACCGAGGCGATTGTCGTATTCAAGCGGCCGCCCCAAAATGTGTTTGGCGAAGAAGACCAAGGAAGCCCTAATTCTCTGCGGTTCCGACTTAATCCGCATGTGGTGACCGCCATCGGTACTCGTGCCAAGCAGGCGGGGGAGGGTATGGTTGGACGCGATGTGGAGCTTATTGCCCAACGCCATAGACAATACGAGCTTGAACCCTACGAGCGGTTGCTTATTGAAGCGATGAAAGGCGAGTCGGCCTATTTCGCTGATCAAGCCGGGGTAGAGGAGTCTTGGCGAGTGGTTGATCCCGTGCTTGACAATCACCACACCCCCATCAGGATGTACGATAAGCACACGTGGGGGCCGTCCGAGGCCTATCAGTTAATCAGCTCCGACGGAATTTGGATCGACCCTGGCGCCGATCGGGACGACGACTGAATCCCCGCCTTGTCCGCGCGGCATGCACCTTGAGAGTTGATTTCCCGCCCGAGGGACACTTCACGCTCCACAAGCCATCTCAGGCGGTTGAGTGTTCTTCACCTTCGGTTGTTTCATCTTCCGGGTCTGCTTTTGGCCTGCTCGCTATGGTTGCCATGATGAGTCCGGCGCCATAAAGCGACAGCAAGGGAATATAGATGCTGGCGAATGTAAAAATATCGGGCGAAGGCGCAAGAACTACCGCGATAACCGCCAACCCTAAAACGGCATAACGCCACATGGAACGGAATTGTGCCGCCGTCACAATTCCGATCTTGCTCAGGATAAGCATGACCATTGGCAGCTCAAACGCAAGGCCAAAAATCAAGCACATAATGGTGACGAAGCTCAAATAGTCATGCAGCATGGGAATAGGCGCAAAAAGAGCCTTGGCGGGCTGTGCGCTCATCTCAAGAAGTTGATGGCCCACATGCATACGAAGCTGCGCATCGGTGGAGTTAAACCACAACGACGCCACACCGGGCTTGAAATGAAGGGGATCGTGCGGCAGCATCGGTATCGTTAGTGGATGGACGGATGGCGAGATGGCAGGTGGACTGGTCACTTGCCGCCCGCGGTACAAATAGGTTTCCCACCAGGTTGGGCGCAGCGGTGGCACCTGCACCTGCTGATTGAATTCCATGATGAATTTGAGCAGAAAAGGCAGAATGAGAAAAAAGAAAAATGCCACACCCAGTAAAAACAGTACGGCACTTGGGCCAATGTATTTATAAACAACCTTCCGCTCACGCGGATAAAGCCCCGATGCCACAAATCGCCAGAACTGATAAATAATCCACGGGCTTGAAATCACCAGACCGGCTTTGAGTGCCGTAGTGAAATATACAATAATTGATCCCAGCGCCTTGAAATATTGCAAATGCGGTGGATAGCCAGCCCATTTGAGCGCGATCAAATAAGGTTGATACAAAAATTCAATGATACTCACGTCATAATAAAGGCATAGGCCAATGCCGATCGCCGCACCCAGTATGGCGTAGATAAGCCGCTTGCGCAATTCTGACAGATGGTCACCAAATGACATGGTGGGCAGATCTATACTGCCGTCCGCTTTTGCTCTACCGATGTTGCGAAATAACGCCATAATCCTTTCCGTCAATCACGCAGGGGTGATTTTACCGTCCTCCAGTCGCACCACGCGGTCGGCCAGTCGTGCAATATCGGCATCATGGGTTACCAGCAACAATCCGCATTTCTGATCCCGCCGTCGCCGAACAAGCAGATCAATGATTCCCTGACCCGTGCGGGGATCAAGATTACCCGTTGGCTCATCCGCCAGCAGCAGGCTTGGGTGGTTGATGAGCGCCCGGGCGATGGCGACGCGCTGCCGCTCACCACCCGATAATTCGCTGGGACGATGCTTAAGGCGGCCCCCCAATCCCATATCCGTAAGCATGGATATCGCTAATTTCCTGCCCGGACGGGCCCGGATCAGCGCCTTGTACCACGGCGCTGCCACCATCGCCGGTAGAAGCGTGTTTTCCAGCACATTGAGCTCCGGCAGGAGATGATACAGTTGAAATACAAAACCCACATGCTGGTTGCGGAACCGGTATGTTTCGAAAAAGCCGCTTCGCAGAATATCCCGGCCCTGGTAAAGCACCGAGCCGGAATCAGGCTTTTCCAATGCCCCGGCTATGTGCAGAAATGTGCTCTTGCCTGATCCTGAAGCACCAATCAGCGCAACAAACTCGCCCGGAGCGATCGAAAGCGATGCTCCCGCAAGTACCTGCACATCCTCCGTCCCCATGCGAAAGGATTTGTGGATATTCACCAGCTCCAGAAGATTTGCCAAAACCACTCCTAATCGCTATTCGTACCGCAGGGCATGGACGGGATCCCGGGAGGCGGCAATCAAAGCCGGGATAATGGCCCCCAGCAGCCCGGCAACGACTGCCAGCGCCGCGATGGTGACCACCGTCTGCGGATTGATCTGATTCGGTATCCGTGAAAAAATATAGACGCGCCGATTCCAAATGGTGATCCCAAAAATGCGCCAGAGAATATCATCGTGAATCCAATTATCGTGTATCACAAATAACGTACCGGTTACGACGCCCAGCAAGCTTCCCGCTGAGCTGATCAAAAACCCGTAAAGCACAAATATACTGCCCACGCCGATTTCACTTCCGCCAATCGACTTGATAATTCCGATGTCGCGTGTCTTATCGCGGACGATCATAAAAAATATTAAAAATATCACCACAATCACCACCAGGCTCATCATTCCCAGTAAAAAGGTGATTAAATCGCGCTCTTTATCGACCGCTGCGATAAATTGCGACTGCTCCTGCAGCCATGTCATCACCGTCAAACCCGTCGATTCCATGCCCGGATGTTTGAGGGCATAACGTCGCACCGCCGCCGCTATCTGATCACGTGCGGCATTAACGGCCGATTGTCGCTGGTCATGATGAACCCGAATTTCGATCTCGCTGCATCGCGCCGGGCGAACGCCTCCGCTCAGCAGATCCTGCTGCTGCATGAAAGCCATTTTCTGCACCACATGAAACGGTGCGTACACCGTGTGCCTATCCACTGTGAAAACCTTCGTTCGCGAATCATCCACAATCTGAAATCGATGACTTTGAGGCGTAGCCAGGGTGCTGCTCAACGTAATGGGAACCACAGTTAAAATGACAGGTGAAAAACGCACTCCGGGCGGGCGATGATAATGACCAAATCGGTCGCGTGTATAGAGCCCGATGTCAATGCCTACCACACAGCCGTATTTGGGTTCCGCCTGTTTATCGGGATAGTCTCTGAGGGCTTTGGCGGGGGGGGTAAACGTTGGGGCGGGAGGTACGAGCGTTTTTCGGAGCGCAGCGTCATTTTCAATGACCGCATTGGGCGCCAACTTTTCAACAAATCGCAAATCGCGAAAGACCCGATTCAAGTGGTATTCCGCTTGCCGATAATCTTCACGAGCAATCACCTGCCAGTGCCGTTGAATATCCGCAATCCATCCGTGGCCCTTAATTGGCTTTAGCTTGCGTATCTCCTTTTCATGTCGGCGATAGATCACCAGCGCTGTTTTGAGTTTGGTCCTGGCATAGTCTGCCAACTCTTTACCAGTTAGCGGAAAAGCCGCATCCCGCAAATCACGGGCCGCGTCCAAGGGGGCCCGATATTGCCAAAAGAGGCTTTTGCCGAAGGAACTGACTTTCGACTGCATCGCCGGCTTAATGCCCAATACCTGAACTTCTGCGCTGGTTTGGTATTCAGGCAGATTCATAATGCCATAGGTACTTATCACTGGTGCACTCGCCGCTACGCACGGTAGTTTGGCAAGCGATTTCTGCAATCCGGCGTAATGCGGAAAGCCAGCCGCCAACGTACTTTGAATCACCACATCGCCCATTAGTTCTTTGCCTGCATCGCGGACGCGATCTACAAAGCCCGTCATGATGCTGTAAACGACTATCAGCATCGAAACGCACAACCAGACCGCCAGAATAGGAAATATGACTATTCCCTTGCGCGTCAGATATCGAAAACACAAAAATAGTTTATACATGTAGTCTCAAGCGGTTGGCGCCGGCGCACACCCATCTGCAGCGGGGCGGGCAACAGGCCGAAGCAGGGGAAAAAGCACCACATCCCGAATACTGGTGCAGTTGGTCAGCAGCATGATAAGCCGATCTATGCCAATTCCCAATCCACCCGCCGGCGGCATGCCATGGCATAGTGCTGTGACAAAATCCTGATCCATTCGCGCCATCGATTCATCTTCCGCCAAACCTGCCAATTGAGAGGAAAAAGTCTCATATTGAACCATCGGGTCGTTGAGTTCCGTGTAGGCGTTCGCTAATTCCATGCCTGCCACATACAACTCAAAACGCTCGGCAATGGCGGGATCGCCCGGCTTGCGTCGCGTTAAGGGACATAGTCCCGCCGGATAATCATATACGAAGACGGGCCGATCAAAATCTTTCAGGGTCGGCTCGGCAAGATGTTCAAAAAGTTCGCCCCGCAGTACATCGGCGTCCTTGTTTTCTGTATTCGCCAGCCCGCGCCCATGAGCGACCCGCCGTACCGCGGCCTCGTCGCTCATCTCCACACCCACGTGTTTAGCGAACAGCTCGCCATAGGCCACGCGCTGGAATGGCGCCGTGTAGTCAATCTGGCGCTCGCCATATGGCAATCGCACCAAGCCGTCAAGCCCTTTCGACTTCTCCGCCGAGCGTTTCGCCAGCGTGGCCACCAGCGTCTCCGTGAGTTCCATCATGCCCGCTAAGTCGCTGTACGCCTCGTAAAGTTCCAGCATCGTAAACTCTGGATTGTGCCGCGTGTCGAGGCCTTCATTTCTGAAATTCCGGTTGATCTCAAAGACCCGCTCCATGCCTCCCACCAATAATCGTTTCAGAAACAATTCCGGACTCACCCGCATGTACAAATCAATGTCCAGCGCATTGTGGTGCGTCAAAAATGGTCGGGCCGCGGCACCTCCCGGCGTGGACTGCATCATGGGGGTTTCAACTTCAAGAAATTTCCGATGATGCAGAAATGCCCGGATTTCCGCAATGATTTGACTGCGAGCCTGAAACACCGCCATGGCTTCGGGGTTGGCTGCTAAATCCAAATATCGCTGGCGATAGCGCAGCTCGGTATCGGTTAGCCCATGGAATTTGTCGGGCAGGGGTAACAGGGCCTTGGTGGCAAGGCCAAATCCTGTGGCCCAAATGGTTACTTCGCCTGTGTTGGTGTGTCCTACCTTGCCTTCAAACCACGCAATGTCGCCCAGTTCCAGCAGCTTGGCTTTTTCCCACTCCGCCGCCAAAACCTGTTTGGTCAGGCCGATCTGCAGCCTTCCCGACGAATCCTGAATCGTTATAAATATCAGCTTGCCAATGTCGCGCAACAGCATAATGCGGCCCGCCACTTTGGCCACCTGCGTCCCCTCATGCGGTGTCTCATGGGTATGTAACGTGCGGGCATCGGCGGTTGACCATAGTCCATCGCATCGTTGCCCAAATGGATCGACGCCTGAGAGCCGCCATTTTTCCAAACGGTTATGCCGTTCCTTAAACTGTGGGTGATCTGAAAGCATGGGTCCTCATCAAAACCAAGTCACGCATTCTAACGGGCTTGCGAACATCCGCAATTTACAATTTTTATTGGAAATGCCCGATGCCCCGATCGCGTATCGGCAAGGCAGAAAAATCATGATTCCGATGCCCGTCCGTCATTGAAGCGCTCTTGTGAAAGAGCGTAGGTTATATGGGCAGCGGCAAAACGGAGGTAAAAGCGACGCCAACTTTTCGAAAGCGGGCGAAGGGACTTGAACCCTCGACATTCACGTTGGCAACGTGACGCTCTACCACTGAGCTACGCCCGCGTAATGGAATAAAGATTATATCCCATTCCCTATTTCTGTAAACGCCTTCCAAGTCCTCGCGTTCAATCGGTAGCGCCATTTGCCCAAAAGCTACCGCGGATGCGATCACCGCTGCATGCCGTTACCATAATGTCGACTTGGTTTTATCGGAGGTTACATTGAAATCGGCAGTTGTACTCTTAAGTGGTGGCTTGGATTCCGCCACCATTTTGGCCATGGCCCGGCAGGATGGGTTTGACTGTTACGCCCTTAGTTTTGATTACGGGCAGCGCCATCGACGAGAACTGCTCGCCGCGGCCGATATCGCTAAAGCTGCCGCCGTTCGGCAGCACGTCATTCTCAAGCTCGATCTGCGCCAATTTGGTGGATCAGCACTGACGTCTGACATCGCCGTACCCAAGGATCGCACCGTGCATGACACCGCCGAACAAATACCTGTCACGTACGTGCCGGCCCGCAATACCATTTTTCTCTCGTGTGCCCTGGGGTGGGCGGAGGTGTTACAGGCCGAAGCCATTTTCGTCGGGGTAAACGCGCTGGATTACTCCGGCTATCCCGATTGTCGTCCGGAATTTATTGCTGCTTTTGAAAATCTGGCAAAAGTCGCCACCAAAGCCAGCGCCGTGGATCACCGTCCTGTCCATATCCATGCACCGCTGATTGAAATGAGAAAGGATGAAATTATTTCAGTTGGTTTAAAACTGGGCGTCGATTATTCCAAAACCTTTTCCTGCTATGATCCCCCTGACGAAACCCATAGTTGCGGGCATTGCGACGCGTGTCAACTGCGGTTGGCAGCCTTTGCAAAATTAAACCGAACGGATCCGGTTGCCTATGCGTAAGAGCACGGAGCGCGCATGAAGGTTGCGGAAATATTCACCAGCATCCAAGGTGAGGGCAAACTCACTGGCGTTCCGAGCGTTTTTGTACGTACCTCCGGCTGTAACCTTCGCTGCGCGTGGTGCGATACGCCGTACGCTTCGTGGCATCCCGAGGGAAACGATCTAAGCGTTGACGCTGTTGTTCACCAAGTGCGGGTATCGAATATGCAGCATGTTGTGCTGACCGGTGGCGAACCTATGATCCAGCCGCAACTGCCGGAGCTTATCGGCCAGCTTAAATCGCATGGACATCATATTACGGTCGAGACGGCTGGCACCATCTGGCAGGATGTCGAAATGGATTTGGCCAGCATCAGTCCAAAGCTCGCCAATTCACGTCCGCCGCTCGAATCGGAGAGAAACTGGAATGCACTTCATGAATCCCGGCGGATAAATAATGCTGTACTCCAGCAGTTTGCGTCATCGGCAAAAATATCCGATCGGCAATGGAAATTTGTTGTCTCTCAGCCGAATGATATTTACGAAATTGAAACAATCCTGGCGCAGATAGGTTCAGTGGCGGCGCAGGACGTTATTCTGATGCCGGAAGGGGTTTGCGAGGTTGAATTAAAGTCCAGGGCGCAATGGCTTACCAAAATTTGTCAATCGAAAAAGTTTCGTTTTGGAACACGATTGCACATCTGGCTTTACGGTAATCGACGCGGGACATAACCGGTCGGCGTCGCAGCCATGCCAATTGATCGTCGATGAATGTCATCACTGAATCCGTCGCATACAATGTCGGTGGGGCGGCAACGTGCTGCCGGGCAGCCATCCTCCGGACATACCTGAAGGCCGACAGGGACGGAAGGGCGGTGACTATGACTTTATTATTACAAGGAAACGTGGCATTGAAAAAGAAATCCAAACCCAGTTCCCAAACAACAGTCTTGGAGGTTTTTCCCAATCCGCATCCGCATCGCGATTATGAAATTGAACATGTTGCGGGTGAATTTACCTCAGTGTGTCCCAAAACCGGCCAACCCGATTTTGGCACCATCACATTTATCTATACGCCCGACCAAGTGTGCATTGAACTGAAGAGTTTGAAATTGTATTTGCAGACTTATCGCAACCAAGGCATTTTTTATGAAGATGTAACCAACGTCATTTTCGATGAACTGCTTACCCGCCTGAGGCCTCGTCGCCTTACCGTTATCAGCGAGTGGACACCCCGTGGAGGGCTGCGCTCCACCATCCGATGCCACTACCCGTAGGAGACTGTCCAAGCATTAGCAACCTTTTCTCGAGATAAGGCGCTGATAAGTTTCATTATGCGGTGCGGATACATCTACCCCGGATATTTCGTCGGTGCCAGTTGGAGTTATTGCGGGCTATTGTTGTTGTATTTGTCGACCTTAGGTGGCGCACCCAGCCGGAGGCATATGACCCCGCAGCAGCGTTTGTGCGACGCTGCGTATTGATTGCGTAAAATCAATTTTTGACTTGCGTATACCGCGTGGTAAGATTGGGCAGGCGGATTACGGCGACTTGAACGCCGATGAAGGCTATCTGATTTTCTTGTTGGGCGGTGAGTTATGGAACGTACGTGGTCTACCACCGGCTTGCTGCTGGCCATCAGCGTGGTAACGGCAGCCATGTGCACCGCGACCCAAGCCGACACCATCATCTTTAAAGGCGGCAAGTCCGTCAGTGGTAATTTTTATCGACAGGGAAGTAGATACGTTATCGAGCCGTATCACGGCGCAGCTTTTTCCGTGCCCGTAAGTGATGTCACCGGCATTGTACTGGCGCCCAATCCCAATTCTGAAAAGGCCAGAGGGTATCAGTGGGATTTAGTGAAATACAACATCTCTCAATCTGATAATCTGCCAAAAATCGAAAATATGCTCAGGCAGTTTATCGCGGCTCATCCGCAATCAACTTTTCTTTCATCTGCCCGGAAGGCGCTGATCAAATATCGACAATATCAAAAACTGCACCTTATTAAAGTCGGGCAGAAATGGATATCGCCATACGCACTGGCGGCGTTAAAACAGGATGTGGACAAAAAACTTCGGGCGGCTGTGCAACTCTATGAACGCGGACGATTGACCCGGGCGTTAAAGGTTGCCCGTCATGCAACCTTGCAACTTCCGTCTTCGGCGCACGCGTGGGTGGTGATGGGGGTTATTGAATATCGCCTGAACCGACTATCGTCAGCACGGCAGGATCTGGCCAAGGCCCTTCGCCTAGCCCCTGATAATATTGCCGCATTAAATGATGCCGCCATATTAAATTTCAAAACACATCAGCAACCTCGATCGCTTGTACTCTTTGGGAAGGCTTTGGCAATCGATGCTGGCAACCGCCAACTGCTGGACAATATCTACGCCACGTTGCGGCGCTATAAAGCGGATCGCAAGTCGCCTTTGTTTACCAATTTCCGGCGAAATTTTAAAATGGCGAATCATGCAATGGAAGTCCGACTGGCCCGCCGTGGCCTCTATCGCCTCGGTGGCACTTGGGTCAACGCCAAAATTTATAAAAAGGCCGCGGCCAAGCTGACCGCATTTCAAGAACAAAAGCAGGCGATCCAATCCAGTTACGATAGCGCAGTGCTGGCATTTAAAGCAGTTGAAGCACAAATTCGTCAAACCAACGCCCAAATTGTCAATCTGCAAAACGTCATTGGCAATTTGCAGGCTCAGCAGAACTTCCTCGCCTATCAAACTGGCTATTACGACTACGGGGCCCAAGCGGCGCTAAGCATGAATTTGGCCACGCTGGCGCAGGCTCAGGCGCATATCACCCAATTGGAGAACCAACGCATCTCAATTTTGGCCGGTCTTGCCAGTATCCGGGCTCAAGCTAGGGCTTTTCAAAAATCGGGCCCCGGTGTCGTTCTGGATGGACGACAGGAAATGCTTTTCCCCCGAAAATTTGCGCCGGTTCCCAAGCCGCTGGCCATGCCCAATCACCTGCTTCGGCCTCATGCCAGGATACTATCCTCGACACCCCTTGGGCACCGAATCAGGCTCCCGTTGCACCCACGTTAGTCCAGAATAATTTTAGATGGCGCCGCAGCCACGGCTTGTGGTTCGCCGGTTGATGGGTTGGAAACACCCTTATTTATCGCTTCCTGCACCTTGCGCATCAGGTCGGAATAGTCCGCTTGTGCCGCCATGAGTTTTTGAATCAGCGGGTGGATGGCCATGCTTTGTTGCAAGGATTGATACTTCTGCTTTTCAGCCACTTCAATCGGCTGCATGGAGGCTTCCTTCATGGCCAGCGTTTCCATTAATTGCTCAAATTCCGAAAGCAAACTCTTGGCGGTAACGTCCAAGTCAATTTGGGCTGTGATCTCACGAAAGGTTTTTACCACGTCCTGGCTGCCGATTAATGAACCCAACCGCTGGGCCTCATCTAGTAACTTTTGAATGTCTACCATGCTAATGAATACTCCTGAAATCATTACCAAGCCGGGAGTATACGGTTTGAAGATAAATTTGCACAATGCCCATTCCGGTAGCCAAAACCCGTGTATGCAGATATTGGACACGCTCAATGGCAAAACCTGCCGGGTACTTTGCCTTCACGTCCAACGTCGTCACATCTGGTGCATTTAGAGCAATTGCCAGAAGTCTATTGCAATACAGCTCAGGTTTTGACATTGCCAGCGGCGCACGCAACAACCAAGTTCAGGGCCTGATCCAGTCGTAGCATCAAGTCCTCTCGGTCCTCGGCGGCCTACTGCGGCTGCGGCCAGTCTGCTTGGATGAAGCGGCCGGCTTCCAGTATGGTTTTGCCGTCGGCGTCAATTTTGCATCCAGGTTGACGGAGATCGCATACCATGTCCCAATGCAGTCCACTATTGTTTTTGCCACCGGTTTCGGGGTATGCGGCTCCGACCGCCGCGTGGCAGGTGCCACCTATCTTTTCATCAAACAAGGTATTGCGGGTGTACTGCTGGATGGAGTAATTGGTGCCGATGGCGAATTCGCCCAGAGTTCTGGCACCGTCATCCTGATCCAGCATGGCAATGAGAAACTCCTGACCTTTGGCGGCGCGGGCGTCAACCACCCGGCCATTTTTAAATACCAGCACAATATCATCGCATTGGCGCCCATGATGGACGGCGGGAAAGCTGTAACGAATCGTGCCATTGACGGCATCTTCCACCGGCCCGGTGAAGACTTCTCCATCCGGAAAATTTTCATGACCGCAGCAATTGATCCACTTTCGCCCTTTGACGCCCACACGCAGATCGGTGTCTTTGCCAATAACGCGGATTTCAGATGTTTGGTCCAGATAATCTACCAGCCGCTGCTGTCGTTCCGAAATGGATTTCCAGGCGCTGACCGGATCGGCCAGATGGAGCAATCCACCGCGGAAGACGAAATCGGCGTACTGGTGAAGTGACATCTCCGCATCCTGGGCCGCGGCCTGCGTGGGGTATTGGGTGCCGACCCACCGCAGTTCGCCTTTGGCAGCGCGCTCTAAAAAGCGCGTGCTGACGGGGCGGCGGGCCTGCGCGGCCAAGGCCTGCTTTTGAGGATCGACCTGCGAGAGGCTTTTAGTGTTGGAGTCGCCCCAGAGACCAATGGATACGTCAATGGTTTCCACCAGATATTGACTCACCGGCGACAGATGTGAAAGTTGTTCGGGCGTGGCGACACGGTAGAACGCCTCCAACATGGCGTCACTTGACATTAACACAAATGGATAGGCACCGGCCGCCAGCACTCGCTCGTTGATGGCTTCAATTAACGGCAAGCCGACGACATCGCCTTGAATGCGTACCAAGTCCCCTCTTTTCACCCCGGCAGAATAGTGCACCAGAATGTCCGCCAATCTATCCAGACGTTGATCTCTCATGAAATACTTTTCCTTTCTCTTAATCACCAGTAAATGCCAGATATCCTATTGTGTGGTCGCCAGCATGCGACCTAAATTCTCATCAATCCGCTGCCATTCTGCCTTGTAGAGTTCCAATTGATCACGAATGCCCTGAACGACTTTTTCCGGCGCTTTACTGACAAACTGGTTATTTTCCAATTTACTTCGGCCGCTGGCCATGAGCTTTTCAATCTCTGCCCGGCGTTGCCGCAGTTTCTGTATTTCGATGTCGCGATTCACCACGCCAGCCACGTAAATGGTTGCATCGCCCACGACGGCAATGGCGGATTCGGGAGGTGGAACCATTTTGGCATCAACTTCCAATATGGAGCACTGGCTTAAATTTTCAATAATAGTCCTGCCCAAGGCGACACGTTTGATCATCTCAGCCGAATCGCATTGAACACGCACAGCAACGACCGTTTTACCGTCCACGTTGTATTGGCTCCGGATATCGCGAATGGCCCGCGTGATTTGCTGCAGCACGCTGAAGGTTTTGACTGTTTCATGGTCGGCGATGCTGATGGGTTCAGGGAATGCAGATCGGGCCAGCAGATCATTGGGCGATAATCTTTCCCAAATCGCCTCGGTGACAAAAGGCATGATGGGGTGAAGCAACGCCAGACTGGTGCGCAGCAGATAGTTCAACACCGCCCGAACTTGTGTGTCGCCGCTGCGGATGCGGGCCTTGGCAATTTCCAGGTACCAGTCGCACACGTCGCCCCAAAAATATTGGTAAAGCGTGGATACAAGGTCTGCAAAGTGGAATTCATCGATACATTGGCGTGCGTCGCTGATAGCCTTGGATGTTGCCGCTAATATCCATCGATCAGCTAATTCACCTTTAACGGCGAGTTCGGCCGGTGCAACACCCACATAATCCTCTTCATTCCCCAGATGGCTGAGAATGAAGCGCGAAGCGTTCCATACCTTGTTGGCAAAATGGCGTCCGGCATCAAACCGGGGGCTGGTGTTTTTGCCAGTCGCGGCGTCCTTCACCACCGGCAGTCGGATGTCCTGGGTTTCCGTTGCCATGGACGCCAGTGTGTATCGCAACGCGTCAGCTCCATGGCTTTCAACAATGTCCACCGGGTCCACTCCGTTACCCAATGATTTTTTCATGGGTCGCCCTGACCCATCCTGAATCACCGCATGGATGTAGACCTTGCGGAAGGGAACATGACCGTCGCAAAACAACCCGAACATCACCATGCGGGCCACCCATAAGGTGAGGATTTCCCGCGCGGTAGAAAGCACCTGGGTAGGGTAGTAGTAAGGCAGCAGTTGGTCGTCGGGTGCCGGACTGGTGCCTTGCTGCGGCCACCCCATGGTGGATAGAGGCCAAAGTGCAGATGAAAACCAGGTATCCAGCACATCATCATCACGCTGGATTTCAATCGCCTGTCGCTCTGCCAGATTTTTAAGGGTGTGGTCAGTGGTCTCAGATCGCGAGCAAATCAGCAAGGCCCCATCCGCCCGTCTCCGTGCACCAAACATCTGGGCCTCGGGATCATGAATCTGGAGTACCTTGTGCATCTCATCCGCGGCCGAAGCGGGCGTAGTCCAGACCGGTATCTGGTGCCCCCACCATAACTGCCGTGAAATGCACCAGTCGCGCTTTTGTGATAGCCAGTCGGTGTATCCTCTGGCGTAGCGTTCGGGCGTAATGTTTACGCGGCCGTCGGCGACGGCATCGATGGCGGCTTGCGCCAAGCCAGGGGTGCTGGTCTGATCGCCCAGCCGTACGCCTCCATCCACGTCCCCCATTCGCACAAACCATTGTTCGCTTAGGTACGGTTCAATGGGGGTTTTGCTGCGGTCGCTGTGACCTACATCATGTTCATGAACGCGGGTTTCGGCGATGAGTCCCAATGTTTCAAGATCAGCAAGAATCGCCTTGCGGGCGTCGCTTGCAAAACGCTTCCCATGGTAGTCATACGCCGCGCCGTTAAATTGACCGGCGCCATTTTCATTCATACGGCCATCGGGCGTGAGCAGATTGATTTGTGGCAAATTATGCCGCAAACCTGTGGCGTAATCATTGGGATCATGTGCAGGTGTTACCTTCACAACACCGGTACCAAAATTCATATCGACGAGTTGACCGTCGGCGATGATCGGGACGCGCCGTCCAACCAAGGGGACAATAACCTCGCGTCCGATGACCGAGCGATATCGCGGATCATCGGGATGAACGGCCACGGCGGTGTCGCCCAGCATCGTCTCGGGGCGGGTGGTGGCGACGATGAGATATTCCGGATCGCCATCACGCCGCTCTGCCAGTGGGTAGCGTATGGAAGTCATCTGGCCGCGGAGTGTCTCAAAATATATTTCATCATCGGCGACGGCGGTTTTAAGTTGGGCGTCCCAGTTGACCAACCGCCGGCCGCGAAAGATCAACCCCGCGGCAAAAAGGCGAAAAAAGGCTTCGCGCACGGCGGCGGCGCACGTCTCGTCAAGGGTAAAGCGTGTACGCGACCAATCGCATGACGCACCAACGGCCTGAAGTTGACTTAAAATGCGGTTGCCAAAGGTTTCTTTCCACTGCCAAATGCGCCGCACCAGTTCATCGCGGCCCAGATCATGGCGCGACTTTTTTTCCTTTTCGAAAATGGTTTTTTCCACCACCGCCTGGGTGGCAATACCGGCATGATCGATCCCCGGCATCCAAAGCGTGTCATGGCCCAGCATGCGGTGATAGCGAATGAGGATATCCTGAATCGTTGCATTGATGGCGTGCCCGAGGTGCAAAGCACCCGTTACGTTCGGCGGTGGAATGACAATGCTGAACCTCTGCTCCGGCGGCTTGCCACCGACCCGGGCACGAAACTGCTCCAGTTCCTGCATCCAACGTTGCCAGACTTGTGATTCCGTCTTGGACGGCTCGTATTGCGAGCCGAGTTCATCGTTCACGGTGATCCTCATTCAGGTTTATGCCTTAGCGGCCGGGATGGCCACGCTGCGCTTTTCCTCATCATGAATTAATCGATACTCAAGTGCATCAACCAGCGCCTGCCAACTCGCCTCGATAATATTTTCAGACACGCCGACCGTTCCAAAAACTCCCTCCGGCGATCGGTATTGGATAACCACCCGTACCTTAGCGGCGGATTCGGCGCCCGCATTAACCACTCGCACCTTGTAATCAATCAGGTGCAACTGACCAATGGCCGGATAGATGGGTTCCAGTGCCCGACGCAGTGCTCCGTCCAAAGCATTAATAGGCCCGTCGCCTTCGGCGGAGGAGTTTATCTCCTGCCCTTTGGCGGCTAAGGTCAGGGTGGCTTTAGTGGTGGGGGGGGCCTCTGCCGATCGCGACACGGCACAACGGTACGACTTGAGGTCAAAAAACTTACGGTAGCGCCCTATCTGCTTACGGAGGATTAGGTCAAACGAACCTTCCGCGGCCTCAAATTGATAGCCGTTGGCCTCAAGCTCATTCACCCGCTCCAATACCTTGCGTAATGCCGCGCGATCATTCTCAATATTAAATTTGCGGCCCGCTTTGGCGGCGACGTTTGAAATACCGGATAATTCAGAGACCAGTATCCGACGCGTGTTGCCCACCAAGGCCGGATCGACATGTTCGTACGAACTGGCCATTTTGTTGACGGCGTGCACATGCATGCCGCCCTTATGGGCAAAGGCGCTCACGCCCACATAGGGCTGGTTGTTAATTGGATTTAAATTGGCGGTCTCAAATACAAACCGCGATACTTCGGTGAGATGCTTCAGCGAACCACCGTGCAGGCAGTCATAGCCCAATTTAATACGCAGGTTGGCGATGACCGTCGTTAAATCGACATTGCCACAGCGCTCTCCGATACCATTGATGGTGCCCTGCACCTGTGTTGCCCCGGCGGTGATAGCAGCCAAAGCGTTGGCGACGGCCAGCCCACTGTCATTATGCGGGTGTATGCCAACTGGGATACCCACGGCGGCAATCGCTTCCTTTACGGCTGATTGTATCTGCGATGGCAGGGTTCCGCCGTTGGTGTCGCACAGGCAGACCAATACGGCCCCGGCACTCGCCGCCGCCTTTACCGTGGCGATGGCAAATGCCGGATTGGCATTGAGCCCGTCAAAAAAATGCTCAGCATCATAGACGACCTTTCTCCCTTGCCGTGTGAGATATTCAACTGAATCGCCAATCATGGCGATGTTTTCCTCCAGCGTCACCCCCAGGACGTCTCGAGCGTGAATATCCCACGTTTTGCCCACCACTGTCACCCATTGCGTCTCGGCGGCAAGCAGGGCATTGAGCCCTACATCTTCTGCGGCTGAAATGCCTTTCCGGCGTGTCATGCCAAAAGCTGTCAGATGGCTGTTGGCCAGCGAAAGCTCCTTCGCCTGTTCAAAAAAAGCCGCATCTTTGGGGTTTGATAGCGGATAACCACCTTCGATAAAATCTACACCCAGATCATCTAGGCGGCGGCAAATTTGCAGTTTATCCTCGACGGAAAACGATACGCCTTCTCCCTGGCTGCCGTCCCTTAATGTGGTGTCATATATCTCAATACGTTTCATTTCGACCTCTTCGGACATTCTCCGACTTCAGCATTTTTATCATACGTGAAATCCGAACGCATGGCGATTGATCCGACTACCGCTATTCAGAATTAAATTCTGTATAGATGCGGTGCCACGGCGTGCGGAAACCCAACGGAAACCACGAACCTGTCCCGGTAATGGCCATCGCAACCTCGGCTATCACTTGAACAGACTCTTAGCTGCTAATACCAGCGCGAACAGGGGGCGTGGTGTAGTTCAACCCGCCTTGTTGCAGCATTTGAATTCTGGCCGCATCTGTCCGCACAAAACACCTCGAAACAAAACGCTCTTTATTGTACGCATTAGCCCGGCAAAAACAACCCGCGCCCAATTCCTGTCCTGTCTGCCTTGGGCCAGTTATGTGGCGTGCGGCAGCATCCGGTGAGGCGCTTCCTCTTTGGGCGCCCATGCTATCCACGTTTACCGGGTGCCAATTCTTCAAACCGTCGGCGTGTATCGCGTTCAATTTTTGAGCACACCAGTTCGCAAATTTCAAAAATCATTGGTTCACTGATGGAGTAACGCACCAAATTGCCTTGGCGCTGCCCATCAATCAAACCGGCATTTCTAAGAATCCCAAGTTGTTTGGATGCATTGGCCTGTTTTAAACCGGTCTTTTCGCATAACTCATTGACATAACAGGGATGTCTCTGAAGTGTGTGAAGGATTAACAAACGGCTGTGATCCGCCAACGCGGCAAAGGTTTCGGCAATTGCTTCAAGTTGCGTGTCGTTCATCAGACTTTTTACCATATCACCAAGCCCTTGACAATATCACCATATCGCTATATTGTAATTAGATGATATGCGTTTGTCCAGCATGCATGTTCTTGCATAGCGGCGCTGCGATTTAAGGAGTGTCACTTATGAAGGTTGAAAAGGTTGTTCGATTAATGGCGGGGGCGATGGTTCTCATCAGTGTTTTGCTTGTACTGCTGGTTAGTCCATGGTTTTTGGTGCTCACGGCCTTTGTTGGACTGAACTTACTCCAGTCCGCATTCACCGGTTTTTGCCCGGCGGAGATGATTCTCAAAAAAACATTGGGTGCCAATAAATGTTGTGGTGTCTCGCATACAGACTCACCGTGAACGGATGCTGTATAATCTGGTGATTCAAGTAATGGATGGGGCGTGACCAATGAATAAAAAAGAAATACGCCACCCATTTCGCAAGATGGCAGGAATGGGGCTGGCGGGGCTGGCAATAGCGGGTGTCGTTATTCTGCTGGGTGTCTGGTTTTTTGTGGCCCGAGGGCCGATGATTGGACCGGGCAGCCAACGCAGCGTTGAGCACGCCATGCCAAAGGGCAGATGGGTAGCCGCACATTACCTTGCTTTGCCGCGATATCTCCTAGCGGTGGGTACGGTGAGTCCCATCGCACCGGTGAATTTGGCGGCGCGAATTTCAGGGCGGGTAGTGCACGTTCATCTTTTCTCTGGCGAAAAGGTGCACACGGGTGAAGTGCTGCTTCGCCTTAATCACACCCGGCTTCGTGCCCAGGTGGCTGCCAGTATGGCGATGACTGCCATGGCGCAAGCTCAACTCAAGCAGGCATTGATTGATCAGCGACGCGACCGCGTTTTGCTTCACAGTGGAGATGTCACCCGTGCCGCCATGGATCTGGCCAACACGGCCGTCGCTACCGGTCAGGCCGCGTTAGCCAATGCCATTGCGCGTGAAAAAACAGCAAGAACGATTCTCGGCTACACCACGATCTTATCGCCCATCAACGGCATTGTGATTCGTAAATTTATAAATGTGGGTGATACCGTCATGCCCGGTGAGGTGCTGGCTGAAATTTATAACCCGTCACGCCTGCAACTCGATGCGACCGTGCGCCAATCGCTGGCGGAACATCTACGCTTGGGGGAAGGTTTGCCCATCATACTGGCCGCAAGGCGTAACCCCCTCATGGGGATTGTGCGCGAAATTGTGCCGCATGTCAGCACGCGCACACGCAGTTTTACCGTTAAAATCGGGGCCAAATTTCCGGCAGGCATCTGGCCGGGGATGTTCGGCCAAGCCCGTGTACCGTTGGGAATCCATCGGACTCTGGTGATTCCGACAATCGCCATCACGCACATTGGTCAACTCGCCATCGTGCACGCCATGATGGCCAATGGACCAGCGGTTGCCACCATTCAGCCGGGTCGCCATTTAGGCCTGTGGCGGGAGGTGCTTGCGGGCGTATCTGCCGGGCAAAAGGTGTGGATTCCAGCGCGCCAGTTAGGCAACGATCGCCATCACAAGAGCCGCGCCAATGGTGCGGACCGATCCGATGCAGGTTAATACGGGTACGCGAGGGTATCGAACCCCGGTCAGAAACTTCCATGTGTTGGATTTATCAGTGCAGCCAAATATAGAGTGGATGTTGACGAATGGTTGACGCAGGTAACAGTGGCTCATCAACGGAGACCAGAGGACTCGCGGCACAGTTGGTGCATACATTCCTGCATTCGCGCCTTTCGCTGGTTCTCATTATTGTTTCCTTATTGCTTGGTGCTGCGGCACTTGCCTTGACCCCACGTGAAAAAGACCCGCAAATTTTAGTGCCCATGGTGGATGTATTCGTTCGTTTTCCAGGACATAGCGCCAAAAGTACGGAGCAATTGGTCGCGACACCGCTGGAAGAGTTGCTCTATCACATCAAAGGCGTGGAGGATGTATATTCCACGAGCCGCAGGAATGGAGCGCTGGTGACAGCCCGTTTTTTTGTTGGCCAGGACGTCCAGCGCAGCGTACTGAAAATATACCGTGAAATTAATTCGCATCGATCCGTCGTACCATCGGGCGTCACCGGCTGGGTCGTCAAACCGGAAACCATCAATGATGTGCCCATCCTTACTTTGACGCTCACCGGCCGCGATGCCCCAGCGGTGCTTCTGCGGCAAACAGCAGAGGAACTTTCAGCCCGGCTGGCGGCGGTCAATAATGTTTCGCGGGCTTATGTGGTTGGGGGCCGGCCACAAGTGGTCTATGTGTATCTGACGGCAGCCAAGTTGAGGGCGTTCCATCTCACGGCTTCTCAGATCAGTCAACAAATACAGTCGGCGGATATTCGCTCCAGCGCCGGTGACTATGCCAGGAATAATCAGGAGATACAGGTTCTTACTGGCAAGGCCATTCGTAATGCACGTCAATTAGGAAGACTGGTGGTATCCGTCTGGCGGCAGCAGCCCGTGTATCTGCGGGATGTGGCGCGTATTGTCGATGGCCCGGCTCAAGTGACATCCTATGTCTGGCACAGTTGGGGGGCGGCAGCCAGAGTGCCTGAATCGCCGGGCTTTCCGGGAACCGTGCTGACCGGCCACGGCCCGCCGCGCATCCGTCCGGGGCCTGTACCGGCCGTAACCATCGCCATTGCCAAAAAAGCGGGCAGTAATGCTGTAGTAGTTGCACGTCAGGTTATCACCAAAGCTCGCCGTCTGGCACGTATGATGATTCCGCCCGGCATGCAACTGATTGTCACCCGCAATGCCGGACTTTCCGCCAATGCCAAGGTCAATGGACTGATCGACGGGCTTCTGGCAGCCGTGGTTATTGTCATTCTCCTGCTGACACTTACACTCGGATGGCGCGAAGCCGCCGTGGTTACGGTTGCGATTCCTGTGGTCTTCGGTCTTACCCTGGCCAGTAATTTGATGTTGGGTTTTACCATCAACCGTGTAACTCTTTTTGCTTTGATACTTTCCCTGGGCCTGCTGGTGGATGACCCGATTGTAGATGTCGAGAACATCAGCCGTCATTTTGCCATGGCTGGCCGCGGAACACGCCGCATCGCCTACGGCGCTATGGTGGAGATACTGCGACCGCTGATTGTCGCTACCCTGGCGGTTATTATTTCTTTCATACCAATGTTTTTTATCACCGGCATGATGGGGCCGTACATGCGTCCCATGGCGTTCAACGTTCCGGTAGCGATGTTGATGTCGATGCTCGTCGCGTTGACCGTTACCCCATGGGTGAGTTTTCATCTGCTTAAAACTCGGCATGCATCGGCGGTGTCAACCCATGGAGAGACTCTCGACCACGCGTCGATTTCCCATGTCAAAAAGACGCAAAGATACAAGCTCCTTGCTCCCATCATGGATCGCTTGTTTCATAGTCGTCCGGCCCGATGGGGTTTCCTCGGTTTTGTCGCAGCAGTCACACTGGTATCCATCGCCCTGCCGGCGCTGCGGCTTGTGCCTCTGAAACTCCTGCCATTTGGAAACCAGAGTAGTTTGCTGATTGTTGTCCATGCGCCGCGCGGGACCACTCTGCAGGCCACCGATGCGGCCGCCCGTGCGCTGATGGGGCGATTGGAACGCCTCAACGAAACAGTGGATGCGACTGCGTATGTGGGTGCCGCAGCACCGATGGATTTCAACGGTTTGGTGCGTCACTATTATCTGCGCACGGATCCGAATGATGCGCAAATTGAGGTCGATCTGGCGGGCAAAGATCACCGAGCCATGCAGACGCACGCCATTGCCCTGAGTATTCGCAACCGCCTTACGGCCATTGCAAGGCGCTATCATGTTCGCATTCAGGTTGTCGAGGCTCCGCCAGGACCGCCCGTTCTGGATACCATTGTGGGTGAAATTCATGGCTCACCGTCAACGTCGTATCACCGCATGCAGCTTGCAGCCCGCACGCTGGAAAAACGGCTCGAACTCGAACCGGGGGTGGTGGATGTGGATGACAGCATCCAGGCTGCGGAAAAACGCAACGTATTTGTTGTTAATAAACGTAAAGCTGCGCTCGATGGCATAACAACTCACGAAATAGCCGAGACTCTGCGGATGGCGATTACAGGCCAAAAGGTCGGAATCATTCATGCACCGCGCCAGCGGCAACCGCTGCAGATCATTCTCACCTTGCCGATTTCACGTCATTCCAGCCGTTTCGACCTCGGTAAGCTCTATGTGCGAGGGCGAGGAGGGGCCCTGACACCGATTGCAGAATTGGGCCATTGGCAAACGCAACAGGCGCGGCAGGCTATTTACCACAAAAATCTTCGGCGCGTGGTTTATGTTTATGCCGACACGGCAGGGCGGCCGCCAATTAACGCTGTTGTGGATGTTGATGCCGATCGACTTCCGGATGCCAATCATCCTGCTAACCATCGGCTGCAACCGGTGGGTGACGGATGGATTAATCTCCACGCCAAACCACGCCCTTTGGCAGGACGAACATTTTTGCATGATGGATCAGGCATTGCCTGGCAGTTACGGCCAGGTGTGCACGTAGATTTCTCCGGCGAAGGGGAATTGCGCATCACAGAACACGTGTTTCGTGATTTGGGTATTGCATTTGCGGCAGCGATGGCAGGCATTTACGTCCTACTCGTTGCTCAGACCGGGTCATTTTTGTTGCCGGTGGTTATGGAATTGGCTATCCCATTAACCATCCCGGGGGTCATGCCAGGCTTTTTCCTGCTCAATGTGTTTGCCGAGCAAACCATTTATGGCTACCGCGATCCCATTTTATTCACCGCCACGGCCATGATCGGGATGATTGCCTTGTCTGGTATCGTCACGCGTAACGCCGTGATTCTGGTGGATTTCATCCATCGGGCCTTGCGCCGCGGCCAACCCCTGCGCGATGCCATCATCGAGAGTGTCGTCGTGCGCATGCGGCCCATTCTATTGACTGCCGCCGCCGCGATGCTTTCATCAATTCCCATTTTGAGCGATCCGATATTTTCGGGCTTGGCGTGGGCGTTGATTTTCGGTCTTTTCGCATCGACAGTATTCACACTGCTGGTTATTCCGACGGTGTACTGGATCATATTTGCAAATAAACCCGGGCACGGCGTAGACACTCAGATGAGCGAGAGCTGAATTTTCAAAGGCGTGACTGGGGCCATCGTGCGGGATTCAAGCTCCCTGATTGCCAATTCCGCTTGTGATACGTCCATTTGCGGGCTATACTCGCATCTCTTGGGGAGGGGGGGACTGAGGTTAGATTGAGCCTCCGGGCCTTCGCAATCGCGCCCTTGGATGACCATCCTTGGTGTGATGGATAACCAAGTGTGCAGTGGGGGGCATTGGTCTTCAGAGCTTTTTAGAACGGGAGTAGTACCATGCGATCACGTGCCAGCAATAGTCCGTTGTCAGGTGTTGCGACTATCGCAACGGGAGTTCTTGCGGTTGCGTTTATGGGCGGAACAGGGGTCGTGCGAGCCAGCGTTTCCGTTCCTCAAGCCGCCGATATGGCCTCGGCCTCCAGCGTGGCATACACATCGACCAACTGGTCTGGCTATGCCGACACGGCGTCCAGTGGATATGCCTTTAATTCTGTTTCCGCTACTTGGACGCAGCCAGCAGTCACCACCCAGTCCTCAAGCAGTTACGTGGCTGCGTCGTTTTGGGTGGGCCTCGACGGTTTTAGTTCCACTACAGTGGAACAAACCGGAACCCAGGCCGTTATTGGCTCCGGCGGCACGGTAACCTATTCCGCATGGTACGAGCTTTACCCGCAGGTTGAAATTCCTGTCTTCACTGTCAAGCCCGACGACAAAATCAGTGCGTCGGTGACATATGAATCCGCCACCAACCAATTTGCATTCAAAATTACGGATTTAACGAGCGGTGCCTCGTACAGCACTACCGCGGTTGGCACGCAAACATCCAAGGCCCTGCGATCGTCTGCGGAATGGATTGTGGAAGCTCCCGAATTTGGCACCAGCAGTGGTAGCTATCAGTTGTCAACACTGGCTGATTATGGTTCGTTCGGGTTTAATAACGCATCGGCGGGCATAAGCGGAAAAAGCATTAATCAGACCGGTTCCATCAGTGGTGTAAATGCCAATGGCGCAGCAACCTTAAACAGTATTACCCTTGTCGATGGCAATACTTTTCAGGCCTTGTCCACGCCGTCCGCCCTGACCAACGACGGTGCCTCGTTTACGACCAACTATGTGCCCGAACCGACATCAGTTGCATTGGTTGGTCTTTCAGCCATGGGTCTGCTGCTGCTCAGGCGGCGTCGCGCCTGAAATAGCTGTTTACCGCTGCGCGGTAAACAGCTACCGGGGGACAAGACGCTAATGATGGATGTCATCTTTTCGCGTGCCCATGGGCTACGGGATCAACTTGAGCCGCTTTTTTTACGAGTGCACGCCGCCGCGCAAGCTCGCGTCGGTCGATGCGGAACTCCAGCAGGTGGAACGCGATGTCGCGGCAACACTCCGTGAGGTGACGAAATGGAGATTTATGACAGCCCAGATTGCCTTGTGTTCCGTAGCGGGATCATTTATGAAGGTACCACTCGGCAGATTTGGGCGCTCTATCCGGCACCTCTGATCCTACCTGCCATCTACAAGGGCATCGACGAACCGGGCTTGGCCTTTCGGGAAGATGTTTTTGACCCATTGACCCGTATCCGTCGCGGGCGGTTTTATACAGTTATCGGTGGGCAGCGGAGCGGATGCTTCTATCATACCCCTGACGTATCAAATGGGCCGTATGGAAGGTTACCTGACAGCCGCAGCGGCGACGAATTTAAAGAAGAGGGTAGTGGTCGGATCGCGTATGCCTCTAATGTTGACGCCGCCCGTAAAGAGATGGTCCAACTGGGGCTCGAAGGTGCGACGACGTTCTGGCGTGTCATCGACGTCGAAAAAAACGTGCACAGGCAGCAGGTGTTCACGCTCCGCGCAAGATCGCTGTTTGGCGTGCTGCCTGAACTGAGCGGCGAGGTGATGGACAAAGGCACGCGACCTCTCGACCCCGACACATTGGGGCAAGTTCGGAAATCAATGGATGGATTGATTGACACCTACCACCGTATGCAGCCCGTGCCGACCGTCGATGCAGCAAGAGAAACGTGCCGAGTCATTCTGGCAAGCTGGATTGGGCGGGAGGCGAGCGGCAAAGACCTGAAGGACGTGATTGCTCTCATACCCAAGGGCCGGGAGGTTCTTAAACGTGGCGCATACATCGTGAACCGCCTGCACCCACGTGCCAAATCTTCCGAACGGGAGAATCAAGCATCCAAAAGAAATGCTCTCCGGGAGCCGAATGATGAGGACGCCGAAACGAGTGTACATCTGGTCGGCCTAGTTTTGCGTGAAATCGGATGGGGCGGAGCATGAGCCGCGCAGTGTTGCGGGGAGTCCGCGTGACCGAAAAGACCGAACTCAAGACTCGTATTATCCAATACCTGCAGGAGATAAACATCATCCCCGTTGTATTAAAGTGGAAGTCTAAACTCAACACGGTTACGCCCCCATAGCTAATGATATTTTATTATGGAATCAGACGACTGGTCGTGTGCCTGACTGGCCGAAGGGTCGTGAACGGTTACCGAAAAGGATTTTGATCACAACATTGTTGAGATTTATTCTCACTTCATATATAACTTGGCAATTGCAATAAATGAGAACTGGTCTCATTTAGATTCGCGTTCAATGTTGTGGTTATGGAGTGACCCATGCCAATAGCTTCCCAAGTGCACGAGCCATCATCCGGACTCGGTCCGCCATCCAAGGGCGATGCGTTCAAAAAATCCCGAAATCCCACATCGCCAGGAAAACCAGCTATGCCATTTTGGAAATTACTTCTGCTGGTCGCCGGGCCGGGACTGGTGGTCATGCTGGCCGACACCGACGCGGGAAGTGTGATTACTGCAGCCCAAAGCGGAGCTCAATTCGGATACCGGCTGCTGGTGTTTCAACTGATTTTGATTCCCATCTTATTTATCGTTCAAGAACTAGCCGTTCGCCTGGGGCTCATCACGCAAAAAGGACATGGCGAACTGATTAAAGAACATTTTGGCAAGGGATGGGCTTGGCTCTCTGTGTCTACGCTTATGGTTTCATGCGTGGGGGCCCTGCTGACTGAATTTGCCGGCATCGAAGGCGTAGGCCAGCTTTTTGGCGTACCACCTTGGATCAGCATCTCCATGACCATACTCTTTCTGGTTATCGTGGTGGCCACCGGCACCTATCGTCAGGTCGAGGTCGTGGCAATACTCATTGGGCTTTTTGAACTGGCATTTGTGGCCGTGGCAGCCATTTCGCATCCTTCAGTACACGCGATGATCACCGCCATTAAAAATCAGCCCCTCCGCGATCCTAATTACCTGTTTCTGATCGCCGGCAATGTCGGTGCCGTCATAATGCCTTGGATGGTCTTTTACCAGCAGTCGGCGGTGATTGATAAAGGACTTAACGAGTCGCACATGCGAGCGGAGCGGGTTGATACTGTGGTCGGTTCAGTTGTTACGCAGATTATAATGGCTGCGGTGCTTATTCTCGTGGCGGCTACCATCGGCCTTAAGAATCCGGACGCTCAGCTAAATACGGTTCAGCAGATTGCCACTGGCTTGAGTGCCATCTTGGGCAGTTGGTGGGGCCGGGCCATTTTTTCACTTGGCATGCTGGGCGCAGCACTGGTGGCGACTATTGTAGTTTCACTTACCGCAGCCTGGGGTCTGGGCGAAGTGACTGGATACAAACGGTCGCTGGCTCATCACCCATTCGAGGCCCCATGGTTTTACGCCATTTATACCATCGCCTTGTTAATCGGTGCGGGAATTGTGCTATCGGGCATCAACCTCGTGCGGCTTAGCGTCGGGGTGGAAGTGATGAATGCCCTCTTATTACCGATCGTGCTTGGCTTTTTGTATCTTTTGGCGCTACGCACGCTGCCGGAGCGTTGGCGTTTGAAGGGCTGGTATGCGTGGCTGGTTGGGGCGGTGGTCATATTAACAGCGCTGACGGGCGTTTATGCGGGCATCGCCGGCATTTAATCACTGAAGCCCAATACAGTAATTCAACTATCCATGAATCAATAGCCTGCCAAGGCGGTTTGGTGCAATCCGGGGAAAAGGAGTATTATCAGACACGCCATGGCCGTCGGATAGTGATAACGAGCGGTGTTCGTTGGGGCGCCTCGCGGAACTATGGTTGTATTAAGGGCTTACGAGGATCTCACATGTTTGATTCAATTAAGGCGCTTTCGCAACTTGGCCCTATGATGGCCAAGGCCAAAGAGATGCAAAGCCGCTTGGCTGAATTTCAGAAAACCTTACCGTTTATTGAAGCGTCCGGCTCAGCGGACGGTGATTCAGTACGTGTAACGGCCAATGGGCGGTTGGAGATTATGGCCTTTGAATTTGAGCCAGATGCGCCGACAGCGGATATGGCGCGACTGGCAGACCTGTGCCGCGAGGCCACCAATGCTGCCTTACGGGCCGTGCAGGCACAGGTGCAGATGAAAATGCAGGAATCGATGGGCGATATTGATATGGGCGCCATGAGAACCATGCTGGGTCAGGGTTAGAATTTACCAAAGATGCCAGATACCAGACATGCATATAGCGCGGCGGTGAAGTATCTGCTGGACCTTTTCGGGCAACTACCTGGAATAGGATCACGGTCGGCCGAAAGAATTGTATTTCACATTCTGAAAGGCGACCGAGCAGAGGCGGCCAAACTGGCTGCAGCGATATTGGCCGTCAAAGATCAGGTTCGGCATTGCAGCGTATGCTTTCATCTGACCGAGAAAGATCCATGCGATATCTGCGCCAATCCGCAGCGAGAGCATGGGGTGATATGCGTGGTGGAGCAACCCAAGGACGTATATCAAATAGAAACCACGGGTGCCTATGCCGGTGTGTACCATGTACTTTTAGGGCATCTGGCGCCGCTGGACGAAATTGGGGCCGATGCTTTAACCATCGATGCCCTTGTCAGTCGTGTGGATGGCAGGGATATTGACGGAAAACGGCTCGTACGCGAGGTCATTTTAGCGACCAACCCCACCATGGACGGCGATGCGACGGCGCTACTGATTCAAGAAAGACTTGCCCGCAGCGGCGTCATGCTGACCCGACTGGCGCGAGGTTTGCCTCCCGGAGCGCAAATTGAGCATTCCAACCGGGCCATTCTCCACGATGCCCTTACGGGGCGCGTTAAGATGTAGCCGGCCAATTTCCGACGTCGTACAGGTCTTATCTGGGAGTAGGGAAGAGCACAGCGCGGGGTGGGTGTGGATGAATATCATCTGGATCATATCTAGATACGCAGCACGGCGGCTATTTTTTTCCCCGGCAACGGCGAATCGTCGGCACAGACATTCTCTGCAATTAGTAACGCTCACCGCCGTTATGGTCACGCTTCTGCTGCTGATGTTTCCTTCACCTCTGTTGGCGGCAGGACACCGGTTGGAGGCACCTGCGGGCAGAGCCTATCGGCATGCGGCAATTATCACGGTGCATGGTGTGGTGGATCAGATTCAGGTGGTGGCGATTACGCGGCGGATTCATCTGGCCACGGAGCGGCACGCATCGCTTTTGATTTTTCGTTTTCGGAGCTCGACGGGGCTGGTCTCGTCGGCACTGCGGGCCGCACAGATCATCGCTCAATGTAAAATTGCCACCGTAGCCTATATTCGCTCTCAGGCGATCGGCCCTGCACTGCTGATGGCCGTCGCTTGCAACAAAATTATCATGCACCACCATGCGGTCATCGGCGATGGTCAGGTGTTTCAAACGCGCGAAAGACTGGGGTTTACGGCCCGAGCACCTCAACCGCATGGGAAGCTGCTTAAATGGCTGTGGCACTGCGCCCGCGTCAATGGATACTCCAAGGTGATATTGGCTGCGATGGTGGATCCAACCGTGGTACTCGATGAGGTAAGTAATCGGCAGACTGGCAAAACGGAATTGGTCACGCCCGCAAGCCGCAGGAAGCTCATGCGAGAAACGGTGCAAGGGCATCCGGGCCATCATCCATGGGAATTTGTACGGCGATTAAAGCCAGCCGGAACTGTGCTGACCCTTTCCGCCAAACGGGCGAGGCAATTTGGGCTCTCCACCGCCACCGTGCGATCACGGTCGGCATTACTGGCGCAACTCAACGTGACTGCCATTCGTGTGCCAGTTTTGCGACTGGATTTTATGGAACACGCTCTGCGAGTGCTGGTATCGCCGGGAGTGCGATTTTTTTTGATTGTGATTCTGGTGATCGCTGGCTGGCTCACGTTGACCCACCCCGGATGGCACGTGCCCATACTGGTTGGATTGGCCGCCTTGGGGGTGCTGCTGGGGGCGCCGATGCTGACCGGCGTGGGGCAATGGTGGGAGATTATTCTGGCGGCGGTGGGAATTATATTGATTATTTTTGATATATTTCATTTTGGCGGCATCGGCCTGCTGGCAATTCCCGGCTTTGTACTGGTGCTGATCTGTGTGGGCTTGTCGCTGGTGCCATTGACCGGGGGCTACACATCTTTCAGACCGATGCTCTCGGCGGCGCAGATCAGCGGTGGAGTGTTGGTGGGCGCTCTTTTATGCGGCATCATCACAACCGTGCTGGGCATTCGATTCATGCATCGACTGCCTGGTGCCCGGCGGATGGTACTGACACCACCTAAGCCGGCGGCAGGTGCCGCGGCCAACGCGGTGGCCGAGCCATTTACCGGTTGCATCGGCCGGTCAGTTTCAGATTTAAGGCCCGGCGGGAAGGCAAATTTTGATGGACGATTGACGGATGTAGTCACCCGCGGCGAATATATCGCTGCCGGTACACCGATCATGGTGCTGGGTCGCACGCAACAACAATGGCTGGTCCGGGCGATTGATTAACGCGGCCCGACCCCGGCGCGGTGCCAGAATGGCTTGAGGGCTTACCTTCATGGATTTGATCCTTTCAGTTTTTGCACTACTGGCAGCGGCCGTCATCTGCATCTGGCTGGAATTTGTTGTGCCGTCACACGGCATTCTGGCCGTATGTTTTTTTCTGCTATGTGTGACCGCTTTGGTGCTTTCGACATTTGTATCAGCAGGTTTTGTTGTCTTGATCGTGATGATTCTTCTGGTAATGATTCCGACGGTCGGATGGTATGGTTTTCGGTATTACCCCAGCAGCCCCATTGGCCGCCGAATTTTTTTGCGTAAACCACCTCTCTCTCACCCGCCCGCCGCGGATCTGCAGGTTTTTATTAATAAGACTGGCGTAGCAGAATCGGTTCTCCGTCCATCCGGCGTGTGCACCATTGAACAACATCGATTTGCATGCGTAAGCGAAAACGCACAAATTGAGGCGGGGGAAAAAATACGCGTCATCGGTGTGTCGGGTAATTACCTCATTGTTGCTCCGATGGGTTGATATCTGCCGAATTTGCCATGAAAACGGAGCTCGGTCTGCGGCATAAACACTACTGGAACGCGGCAGTGGGAACGCCAAAGCCTGTTAATGTAAGAAATGCCGAAAGCCGGTAAACACCATGGCCGCTTGTCGTTCGTTGCATAAATTGATCGTGTCGGCATCGCGTTTGGACCCACCTGGCTGAATCAACGCGATAATGCCCGCATCGAGCAGCAGTTGCGGGCCATCCGCAAATGGAAAAAAAGCATCGGACGCTGCGGCGGCACCATTTAATTTATCTGCATGCCCATTTTGCCGGGCCAGCTCGATGGCTAAGCGAGCGCTTGTGACGCGGCTCATCTGTCCAGCCCCGGCGGCCAGCATCTGGCGATCTTTCACGATCACAATGGCATTGCTCTTAACATGCTTACAGATGCGCCAGGCGATGTGTAAATCGGCCAAGGTACCGTCAGACGGTTGGGAGGCTGTCGCCACGGAATAGGGTGTAGGGGGTTCGGCATCCACCTGTTGTACCAGAACACCGCCGGAAATGGATGCGAATTTTAATGGACGGGCAGTAGATGGGTAGCGATGGTCGGCGGCGGGCACGGCAAGCAGGCGACAATCCGTCCAGCGATGGCGGAGAATGTCCAACGCTTCAGGTGTGAATTGAGGAGCAATGAGCACTTCAAGAAATTTTTTGCCTGCGACGATCGCTGACGCGGTTACAGCATCGACTAGGCGATTGACGGCCACAATTCCGCCATAAGCAGCGGTTGGGTCTCCGGCCCAGGAAAGTTCAAAGGCGGCGGCAGGATTGTCGGCCAATGCGCATCCGCACGGGTTGGCATGCTTGATGACAGCGACTGCGGGCTGGTCAAATTCGGCCGCAAGCGAATAGGCTGCATCCGCATCCAGAAGATTAATGTAGGAGAGTTTTTTGCCGTGAAGCTGGTGCGCCTGTGCCACGCCGCCAGCATCTTTGCCATCAACGTAGAGGGCGGCGGATTGATGCGGGTTTTCACCATAGCGCAGATCATCGACTTTATGGTAACTGCGGATGATGGTGGGAAATAGACCAGCAGTGGCCGGACCGGACTCATCGGTAAAATATTGCGCAGCGAGGTATTCATGAATGGCCGCGTCGTAGGATGCTGTGCGCGAAAAGGCCCACATAGCCAGATCAAGGCGAAAACGCAGACGGGTGGCACCGGAATCATGACGGAGGTGTTCAACAAGGTTTGTGTACTGCGAAGGATCGGTGACCACCGCCACACTACGGTAATTTTTTGAGGCTGAGCGGATCATAGCCGGGCCGCCGATGTCAATATTTTCAATGGCATGCGCAAGCGTGGTGTGCGGATCAGCAGTTGCTTTTTCAAACGCATACAGATTGACAATCAGCAAGTCTATGGGGCGAATGGCATAAGCGGACAGGGCGGCAAGATGCGAAGGTTCATCGCGCAAAGCTAAAAGCCCTCCATGGATGGCCGGATGCAGGGTTTTAATACGTCCATCCATCATTTCCGGAAAACCGGTGACCGAGGCAACATCGGTGACGGGGATGCCGGCCTGGGCAAGTACTTTAGCCGTACCGCCCGTGGAGAGGATTTCTACACCAAATTCCGCGTGCAGTACTTGCGCCAATTCTGCAATGCCAGATTTATCGGTGACAGATATGAGGGCCCGTTTTATCGGCACAAGATCAGTGGGGTTCACGAGATAAATCTCCAATAAAACGAATTAAAACGGAGATGGCCCATCGCGTGTCAAGATCTTACACGCGTGCGCTGGCGGCCAATGGAAGCTAAACTCCGGCAGCATCAGTCCAGTGGATAACGGCGCACCAGTGCCATCAGGAATCCATCGGTGGAGGACAAATAGATACGCTTTGCCGAGGTGGACTTGGCATAAATACACGGTGTCGAAGCGGCCGCGTGATATACCACATCTCCATCTATCGGCGAGATGATCAGCAGGCCATGGGCCGTCGCGGCTGCAATGCGTCGGCCTATCCTGCCGACAACGCGCTGCGCACCTGCTACGGGGCCCCATTGTATTTCACCTGAAGATGGGTTCAGGCACAGCAGGCCAGTCCCGCCGGTGCAGATGAGCAATCGCTTGCCGAACATGACCGGCTGGTGCACCAATCGGCCGGGCAGGCGGGTGATCCAAGGTGCAATGCCGGTGGTGGCGTTGATAGCGTACAGGTTGTGATTCATGCATGGCACAAAAACCAGGTGGCGGTTGGTGCCTAAAGCGGCATCGACCGCGCCGGAAAGAATGCGTCGCCAGCCGCTGCTGCCATCGGTGGCGATGTGCCCCCATACATAGCCATTTTGTGATCCGCAAACGAACATACCCTTGAGGATCACGGGACGTGATGTAAATGCGTCACCGCGTGAATACTGGGCCCAGTGCATAAAGAGAGGAAGGTGCGGTGAGAGCGCATACATGCGGTTGTGGTAACTGCCGATGAACATGCGGTCATTGCTGATGACCGGTTGTGTGGATGGAGCAAATTTGAGGGACTGTGATTTAATAACGGTGCCATCGGACTTTTTAACAATCAGGATTTTACTTCCGCTGACAACCAATAGGCGTTTTTTGCTGTAGTTGACAGGCTCCAGCGTGGCCTGACCGCGGGGGGTGTATTTTTGCGTCCAGAGAATGGTACCGGACGAAGCTCTAACGCATATAAAATAACCATCGCGAGTGAGCACATAGAGTCTCTTCTGCAAGAGCCACACATGAGCGATGCTGTCGTGATGGCGTACACCCAGTCCGAGTGGCATTTGCCACAGCACCTTGAGACGGGCCTGGTGCAGGGCAGCGTTCGAGAATGGTATCGACGCCCCCCGTGTGAGAGTGGTTGTAAAAAGAAAGCAAACCATCACCGTCAGGATGGCTGCGCCGGAGCAACTCCACCGCTTGGTATGCATCAAATGAGCTCCTCAAGATCAGTACCTGCACGAACTTCATGCGTACAACGTGTCCACGGGGGAAAAACGCCGTACCGCTATTTAAGCGCCACACGTTTGATCATCCCCGCACCAATAGTATCGGAAATCTTAACCGCCGTGATTGAATGGTCAACTGGAATCAACCTGAAGCAAGACATGATCGCTTTTCGGCCTAATCAAATGGGACTGGAGGCAACCGAGCCGGGGGAGTATCCTATGAGAGAGATGAACATACTGCTTATCGCCAATTCAGCTAAATCGGAGGCCATCGCAGCCGGGCGTCAATTGCTGAAGACTCTTGCCGCCAAAGAAGGCGTCAGCGTCCGTTATCTGGAAGGTGTAGACCAGGCCTGTCTTGGGGACTTGGCCGACATACCCGATTTAATGGTGCTGCTGGGCGGCGATGGAACCATCCTGGAAGCGGCGCGCTTTTTGGCCAAATATCAGGTTCCGGTAGTCGGTATTAACTTCGGCAAGTTAGGATACATGGCGGCGTTCACGCTGGCCGAGTTCGAATCACACCTGCCTGAGCTGCTCACAGGTAAGTTCAGCATTACCCATCGACTGATGCTTGAAGCGTCCATTTACCGTTACCGGGAACCGCCACACACAAACGACGAGGCCACGTCCGGACTGGAACCGGAAACTCGATGCCTCGCCCTAAACGACGTGGTGCTCAACGCCGGTACACCGTTTCGGATGGTGGAATTAACCGTACGGGTGGATGATTCAGACACGGCCACGTTCAGGGGAGATGGGATCATCATATCTACGGCATCGGGGTCAACCGGATACAACCTGTCAGCCGGCGGGCCCTTGATCGCGCCGGATGTTGACGCGATGGTGATTACGCCAATTTGCGCCCACTCACTGTCATTCAGACCGGTGGTGGTTCGCGATCAAAGCACCATTGGACTAAAACCGCGACGGTTAAACGAAGGCACTCACATGGTAATGGATGGAGTAGTGGTACATCCGTTGAGTGTCAAACAATACGTGGTGGTAAAAACGGCGCCGCATCGACTCAAATTAGTGGTGCATCCGCATCAATCCCATTGGGAAGTGCTGGCCAACAAGCTGCACTGGGCGAGTCGGCCAACAGCATGAGTGATAAATTACAGGGCGACCTGAATCAGGTTGGAGCGCTTATGAAAGATCGCAATGTGTCACCATCGACGAACCGTAGAGCCGGGGGTGATCCATTCTGGGATAGCGTATTGGATTTTCGATATATTTTCCGCGCGTTTCGCCTGACGATTGAACCCGGGGTGTGGGTACTGGCGCTGCTGGCGCTGGTCATTATTTACACCGCCGGCCGTGCCATGGATGGCATATGGGGGCCGCAGGTCTTGTCGGGTGAAATTGCGGCTTTTCACTCCCCAGCCCCCGGTGCCTACCGGGAGATGATTGTTCAGGATCGACTCAATCGTCAGGCGGCGCTTGCCGAGATGCTGCAAGACTATGCGACGCCGCTGCATTCCAGACAAATTCAGGCCCTCGAGCATAATCCTCGCGGAGCCTATGACGCGATCGTGGCCGGTATGGAGCGGAACTTCCACCGACGACTGGCGGAGTTGGTCCGGGAGAAGCCAGCGTTATCCGCTAATACGCTGCACCGACGGCAGCACCGACTGGCGATGGAATTGCTGGTCAATGTACGGCAGGTACAGAGTACTATCGGCAGGGGCATTTTTGATGCGGCCATGCATGAGGAACTCAGGCAATTTTCGTATCTGGTTTTCGACGTGCTTAATCCGCTTCGGATTGAATCGACCTCAACGATCACGGCGCCGGGCCAAGCGCCCACCGGCTATGAAATATCCGTGGCTGCCACGCCGCGTAATTCCAGCGTTGCCTGGCAATCCGATACGGTATGGGGATGCCTCGCCAACATGTTTATTACCGTGCCTGAGTGGCTGATTGCCGGAGCGCCTCCGATGGTCGCCAGACCATCACAGAGTCCTGGGCGGTTGGTACTGGTGCGTGCCGCGTATCTGCTGACAATTATTATATTTTTTCTCATCTGCATCGCCACACTGGCGACGGTCGGCGGAGCCGTGTGCCGCCACACGGCAGCGCGGATGGCTGGCGAAGATCCGTCGATCATCGCTTCGGTGCGGTTTGCCGTGCGGCGCTTCTGGTTATTTATCCGCGTACCGTTGCTTCCGGTGGGCCTGATATTGGTGTTGGGTATACTGATGATTGCCATTTCTCTCATCGGTGCGGTGCCATGGATTGGCCCGATTCTGGTGGGCATCATGTTCATCGTCTTTCTGCTGGGTGGATTCATGATCATGCTTGTGGTGCTGGGGCTGGCGGGCGGGTTACACCTGATTTATCCCTGCCTGGCAGTGGAGGCATCGGATGGGTTTGATTCCATCAGTCGCAGTTTCAGCTACGTTTACAACAGCCCATGGCGGGTGGCCCTGTACACCATCGTGGCACTGATTTACGGCGTGCTGACATGGCTTTTCCTGCTGCTGGCTCTTTATGTGATTTTGGCGGTGACGCACTGGTGCACCAACATCGGCATGGGATTTTTCGGACTGGAACACGGCGCCTATTCTGGCGTATCGGTCTTGAACACCATCTGGCCGACCCCGCAATTTGAACGCTTAATCGGGCCCATTAACTGGTGGGCAATGGGGTGGGGTGAATTGATTGCGGCCCTATTTATTTATTTTTGGCTGTTCCTGCTGGTGACACTGCTGGGTGCCTATGTGGTGGGTTACTATTTTTCATCCAGTACCATCATTTACATGCTGCTTCGTCGGCACGTGGACGGAGAGCCGCTCAGCGACATCGCCTCATTTACAGAAACATCGGATGCGGCTGCATCTCCCGTGGCAGGCACATCTCTGCCACCGGCGGCCGGAGGGCTAGGTCAGATATGATCAACTCCAACTGGATGGCCATCCTGAAGACTCTTTGCGACTTGCCCACCGCCCCATTGCGTGAGGAGCATGTATTGGCGTGGGTTGAGCAGTATATTGCGACGCTCTCACCAGCGGGCCAGCTAAGTTGTACTTATGATCGCGCAGGCAATCTGCGTGTGGATCACATAGCAGGGGCGGACAGCGAAAGACCTACCGCGCGGCACCTGGTGTTTGAATCGCATGCAGATCATCCGGGTTTCCTCACGGGCGAGATGATAAACCGCGGCGAGGGTTTATTGCGGGCAGAGTTTGCAGGCGGGGTAAAGCCGTCGTTTTTTGCCGGTGCCGGCGTGCGGCTATTCCACCCCGATGGGAAAAATCCATGGTGCTTCGCTGTTGTTGACAGGCCGCCACTGCGCCCTGCCGATGCAGATACGCTGGATTGCGTGCTTCGGTTGAAACAGCCGGGCATTGACGTGCCGCCGGGTACCATCGGCATGTGGGATTTGCCGGATGCCGCACTTACAGGCAACTTATTCACAGCCCGAGCTTGCGATGACCTGGCCGGAGTGGCCGCGATGATCTGCATGCTGCATGAGGTTTGCCGGCGCCGCATCTGCCAATCATTCACATTGCTCTTTACGCGTGGGGAGGAAATTGGATTTCTCGGTGCCATTGCCGCCATTCAAGCGGAAACCTTAGCCACAGCGCAAAACCGAAAGCAATGCTGCATCATCGGCCTTGAAGTCAGCCGCGCTTTGCCGCAGGCGGCAATGGGGCTTGGGCCTGTGGTGCGGGTAGGCGATCGTACCAGCATTTTTCACTCCGCCTTGACACGTTTTATAAAACTGGCTGCAGATGATTTAATTGACGCATTGCCCGGTTTTCGTTACCAGCGGGCGCTGATGGACGGCGGCACATGCAACAGCACGGTATTTGATGCGGCAGGATTTGAAGCTGCCGGACTTACGCTCCCACTGGCCAACTACCATAACATGCTCTCGGATGAGCACGCTTGCTCCTATGCGGAAATGGCACCACGAACTGGCGATAAAATTGGCAGTGAGGCGATTGGCCCCGATGATTTTACTCATCTCGTGGAGTTAATGGTACACGTGGTCGAAAAGTTTTCTCATTACACGGGCGACCATCGAGGTTTGCAGGAGCAGTTGGAGAAACGGCTCACGCGCTATGCCGAAAAACTTTACGCCGTTACGCCGCACCAACGATGGGAGCATAAATGACGACACCACCTGCCGCCCAGGCAACACATCCCGATTACCGTTGGATTCATTCACAAGCCCAACTTGCTGAGTATTGCGAAGAAGTGAAGGATGCCGGTGCCTTTGGATTTGATACAGAATTTATTGGCGAGCGAACCTATACCCCTGAATTATGCCTGATCCAGGTGTGTTCCGCCGACCAGGTAGCGTTGATTGACCCGCTGGCAATTGATGATCTTTCGCCACTCGGGCGCCTGATCGGCGATCCGGATGTGGCAAAATATTGTCACGCCGGCAGTCAGGATATTGCCATTATTAATGAACGTGGCTACACACCGGCCAATGTGTTTGATACACAATTGATGGCGGGGTTGCTGGGCCTGACCTATCCCATTTCATACGCCCGGGTGGTGGGCCATGTCTGCGGCGTGCAGTTGGATAAGGCCCACACCTACAGTGCGTGGGATCGGCGACCACTGGCCAGTTCACAGTTGATTTATGCCGCTGATGACGTGCGTTATCTGCCGGCCGTATTTGAAAATCTTCGCCAGCGTATCGAGAAGTACGGGCGGAGAGCATGGATGAACGAACTCTGTGCGGAGGAACTGGAACATGCCATTGCGCCGCCGGATCCTTGCACCTTATGGCTGAAACTCAAGGCGCCACGATCCATGAGCCGCCAGCAGCTCGGAGTGCTGCGTGAAATGACTGCATGGCGGCAGCAGTTAGCGTATGAACACAATTCCCCCGTACGTGCATTTTTATCAGATTCTGCTATTCGGGATATTGCCAAAATTATGCCACAAACCATGCCGCAATTATCACGCATTGATGGTATTGCCGAGCAGGAAATGCAATCCTACGGGCCATTTATTCTCGATTTAATTCAGGCCGTTCGGCAGATGCCGCCCGACCAGTTGCCTGAGGCGACGATTGAACTTCCGGATTCGCTGGAATCAACGCAGTTTATCGAATGGGTATGGGCTGCAGCTCAGGCGATCTGTCTGGGGCAAAATGTTTCTACCTGTCTGGTGACCAGTCAGGCGATCATCACCGACTGGGCGATGAAGACACTGGCCGGCGAAGATACCGACCACCATGTCCTGATGAAGGGCTGGCGCCGTGAGTGCCTCGGCCAGCCGCTGAAGGATGTTGTCAACGGCCACGCTGCCCTGATCATTGCCATGGATAATAAAGGATTCCAAACATCCATGCAGACGAGGGAGTGAGTAATGTGCGGCATTGCCGGTTTTGTCGGTTGGGACTGTCCTCCGGAAGATCGGTGGCACCGTCAGCTTGCGGCCGGGGCCCGGCAAGCCGATGAGCTGCTCCGTCATCGTGGGCCCGATGGCAGCGGCCAATGGAACAATATGACATCCCCGGGACATGGTGCCTTGGTTTGGCTGGTGCACCGGCGACTGAGCATTATCGATCATGCTGGAGGCCACCAGCCGATGGACAATGAAGACGGCTCGGTACATGTAGTGTTTAATGGTGAAATTTATAATCATCTGGAACTGCGCCGCGAGTTGAGCGATCTCGGGCACTCTTTTACATCCGACCATTGTGATACGGAAGTGCTGGTGCATGGCTGGGAACAGTGGAAGACCGATTTACCCGGCAAATTGAGGGGGATGTTCGCCTTTGCTCTATGGGATGGCCGACGGGAGGAGTTGTTTTTGGCGCGGGATTATTTCGGCCAAAAACCGCTGTTCTACACGGTGACCGATCGACGACTGGTGTTTGGCAGCACGCTTCCGTCTGTGCGGTGCTGGCCGGGGGTAGCTGCAGCGGCTTCTATTGCATCTCTGAACCGGTATCTGCAAGTCGGCTACCTGCCGCCATCGGAGACGATTTATCGGGATATTAAAAGTGTCGAGCCGGGGACATGGATGCACATGGATGGCAATGGCCTGTCCATAGGCGCTTTCTGGCGCCCGGAACAGAGCTTACTGCGGCTCGGCCAGCCATTGGATGTGGTGACGGATGACGATATTCGCACGGTGCGCCAGATTATATTTGATGCGGTTGAATCGCAACTGCACGCGGATGTACCAATGGTTGGCTTTTTATCCGGAGGCATTGATTCAGCTTTAGTATGCGGTGTGGCGAAGGCATTGAAGCTTGATCGATGCGAGCTGCAGACCGTGACGGTGGGTTTTGACGAAAAAGCCTATGATGAAATGTCTCTTGCCGAACAGACGGCAGGACGGCTTAACCTGCGACACCATCAATGCTACATCGACATGAAACCATCCGCCATGCCTACGCTGGAATGGTTGATGAAGTATACCCTGGGCCAACCATTCGCAGACTCCTCCATTTTGCCGACCTATTGGGTGGCGAATGTCGCGCGTTCTTTGGCGCCGTGCGCATTGTCTGGTGATGGCGGGGATGAAATTTTTGGCGGGTATGACCGTTATCGCGCAGCGCGAATCCTTGGTAGCGGCCTGCGTTTGCCGGACTGGGGCTACCGGTCTGAACGCATGCGGCGCATGGCTGTGGCGAGCCGCGGGCAAGGGTGGCAGAAACAATACGCCTCACTTTGCGCCCTTTTTCAACCGTCCGATTTAGCGCCTCTTGGAAACGTTCAAGCCGCGGGCCGTTATCAGCCTCCATCGAGTTGGGATATTATCCGACAGTGCATGCTCACCGATCAATACTATTATTTGCCGGGAGACGTACTCTGGAAGGTGGATAGTGCGTCCATGGCGTGCGGATTGGAAGTTCGCAGCCCCTTGCTGGATCATCATCTGGCGGACTGGGCCAATCGGTTCAGCGGCGGCGTGATGATGAACTGGCGCCGAGGCAAGCTGCTGCTGCGCCGGGCGATGGGAGACTTTTTGCCGCCATCCGTCCAGCGCGGTCCAAAACGCGGTTTTGGCGTGCCGATCGGAGCGTGGATGCGCGATTCGCTGCGTGCGGACACAGAAGCCATATTATTTTCAAGTGACGCCCTGAATAAAGCTTTGGGCATAGCCCAATTGGTGGAGCACTGCTGGAAAGAACATCTCGCGGGCAGGCGCGAGCATACGCACCGCATTTTTGCATTACTGATGCTGGAAGTGTGGCACCAACAAAATCGGGACGTGGCCCTGAGTTAATTTGAATCGTCGAGGGCACCGGCGGCAGCACGGGGTTTTTCCGCCGGCGAGCCTGTCCAAGGAATGGATAATGGTAGGGCTGGGACGGCATGGTGAGTTTTCCCACGTCATTGCGGGTAGAATGAAGGGGGTGGATTAGTTTCCGAATGTTCTGCATGAGGCTCACAACGGGATGGAAATAAGAAATTTCTGTATTATTGCCCATATTGACCATGGCAAATCGACACTGGCCGATCGCATTTTAGAACGCACCGGTGCTATTACTGAGCGGGAAATGCAGGCGCAGTTTCTGGATGATTTGGACCTGGAACGCGAGCGTGGCATCACCATCAAGGCCAGCGCGGTGACGGTACCACACACGTTTGACGGCAAACAATACATGCTGAATCTGATTGATACGCCGGGCCATGTTGATTTTCATTACGAAGTGGCTAAAGCCCTTCAGGCGTGCGAAGGCGCTTTGCTGGTGGTGGATGCCACCCAGGGAGTGCAGGCCCAGACTGTCGCCAATGCCTATGCGGCTATTGAACAAGGTTTGGAGATCATACCTGTTATTAATAAAATCGATCTGCCCAGCGCCCAGCCCGACGCGGTAGCGGAGGAAATGGAGCAGGTACTGGGACTTGACGCCCTTTCAGCGGTGCGGATATCGGCCAAAAGCGGCATAGGTATACCGGATTTATTTCAAGCCATCTGCCAGCGTTTACCAGGGCCGCGCGGCGACGTGAATGCCCCTCTGCAGGCACTGGTGTTTGACAGCAAATATGACGATTACCGCGGCATAGTCGTTTACGTGCGCGTTTTCAACGGACGGCTGACCATGGGGCAAAAACTGCGATTCATGGGGCAACAGCGTGTGTATCAGGTGACCGGTCTGGGCAAATTCAGCCCGCGTGCGGTGGCGGTGGAATCCATCGGCGCCGGCGAGGTGGGCTTTGTGGTGGCCAATATAAAAACATTGGGCGATGTCACCATCGGCGACACCGTCACCGATGCAGTGGTCCCGGCGGCCGAACCATTACCGGGCTACCGGCCTCCCAAACAGATGGTGTACTGCGACTTTTACCCCGGACCGGATACTGAATATACGCAGTTGCGTGAAGCATTGGAAAAGTTGAGACTTAACGATTCTTCATTCACCTTCGAACCGGAAACATCCGACGCGCTGGGCTTCGGTTTCCGATGCGGTTTTCTGGGGTTGCTGCATATGGAAATTGTGCAGGAACGGCTGGAGCGTGAACAACATGTCCAAGTGGTTCAGACGGCTCCTACCGTTCCGTATGAAGTGGTTTTGATGGATGGCACAGAAAAGGTGATTGACTCGGCATCGGGATTGCCGGACTTAAGCAAAGTTAAGGCTATTCGAGAGCCAATGATTCGAGCGAGTATTATCGTGCCCGCTGAAAATATTGGTGATATTTCCAAGTTGTGTCAGGAACGTCGGGGAATTTACCGCAAAACAGAATATCTGAGTGCTTCGCGTATTATTATGGAATATGACTTGCCTCTGGCGGAAGTCATTTTTGACTTTTTTGACAAGCTTAAAACGGCCACACGAGGCTACGGCACGCTGGATTACGATCTCATTGGTTTTCATGAAGAAGACCTGGTCAAGATGGATATTCTGGTCAATGGCCAACCCATCGACGCCTTGAGTCTCATTGTGCACCGATCCAAAGCGGAATCACGCGGGCGGGCCATTATACGCAAATTGAAGAGTGAAATTGGCCGCCATCTTTTTGAGGTTCCTCTGCAGGTGGCCATCGGTTCACGGGTCATTGCCCGGGAAACCATCAGTGCAATGCGAAAAAATGTCACGGCTAAATGCTACGGCGGCGATGTAAGCCGAAAACGAAAATTACTTGAAAAACAAAAAGAAGGTAAAAAGCGGATGAAACAGGTGGGACAGGTAGAAATTCCGCAAGAAGCCTTTATGGCCGTGCTGGAACCTGGGGACTGACCATGTCCCATATATTATCAGACATGTTCCATGCGGCCTCTGCTTGAAGTTCGGTTTTAGGAATCCTGGCACACCTTCCTGAACGCCTCTACTGAGTTTTTCTCAACCCACCCGCCGGATTGGTCGATGAGACTCATCGGCGTGGCTGGTCATTGGTTGCCGCCGGCTTGGCGTTGATGGTGGTATCGCAGAGCGCCACTGGACATTAGGCGTGTTCAGGCTTTGCGAAAGGGTACGCCAATAACCGATTATCTGCGTGCAATACACGGGTATGTTTCAATAAGGTTGATAGGTGGATCCACCCACGTTGAGCGCGCCAATGTTCAGTTTAACTTGCCGAAGCGTATTTGGAATCCGGAGCCCCGAATCATGAAGCGTGTACCATCCAGAAATAAAGGCTTCACGCTCATTGAACTGCTGGTGGTGATTTCCATTATTGCTTTGCTCATCGCCATTCTGTTGCCCAGTTTGGCCAAATCGAGGGAGCTTGCCAACCGTGCGGTCTGTTCAGCCAATGTACGAGGCATTATCCAATCAATGGTAATTTATGCCCAGAGTAATGAAAATCAATTCCCTACGGTCTTGGCACCCGCCAGCACGACCTACGTAAACGGCGCTGGAAGCCCGACAACCGGGGTGAGCACCAGCGCCCCGGCGGTGATCAATGCTATTTATGCTACGCCAATCCAGCAGGGAAACGTCATGGCGTGCATGTGGCTTATGGTGCTCGATGGGCAGATGACACCCAAAAGTTTTATCTGCCCATCGGATCCAATCGCCACCTCCCCATCCGCAGAATATAACAGCACGCAGGAATATTATTCCAATTTTGGAGTGATCAATGGTGCCGCGAGTACCACCGGTCAAGGCGAAAGCTATTCCATTGCGTGCCCATGGTATGTCACCGGCGGAACCGCTGAAGTGGGCGCTTGGTGGAATGATAATGCCGCCAGTAGCGACCTGCCGCTGGTCAGTGACATGGCACCCGCTAACGCCGCAGGCAGTAGAAATACCAATCGTATCACCACCGCACCACTATCCAACACCTATGGCCCGTACATCTATAATTCAGGCAACCACGATGGGGCCGGCCAAAACGTCGGCTTCGGAGATGACCACGTCTCCTGGGTAACCAATCCTTACGTTGGCGAGGCAGGTGATAACATCTTCACCTATATAACGACAACTGCAGGTTCGGGCGGCGGGGCACCCACATCCAGCCAGGCGGCTGTCACCCTCGGCACGCTGCCATCCATATCGTCGGATAGTCCTCCATTCGATACCGTCATGCTGCCCGTGCGGAACGTCGCCACGGGTGCTTGGTAAATTCAATAACCAAAGACTAATTTCTCCTTAGCGGTCTGATCTTATCCGGTCAGGCCGCCTCTTTTATTGCCTTGTGACAGCCCATCTTTCACGCCAGCCTACCGGCACACTTCTGTATACAGACCTAATAACCGTTTTGCCATTCGCCCGGGCGTATAGTACGCAGCCCGGCTGCGACCCTCGGAACGAAGTTGATCGGCCACTTGTGTATCGGAAAGAACGCGTGCCATAGCAACTGCCATCGCCCGGGAATCTCCCGGATCCGCCAGCAATGCAGCATCACCGCACACTTCCGGCAGACTGGACCGATTGGAAGACACCACCGGCACCCCTGCCGCCATGGCTTCAAGCACCGGCAGGCCAAAGCCTTCGTACAGACTTGGAAATACAAACAGCTCGGCACGACGATACAGCTCCGACAGATACGCATTACTGACGTAACCAGTGAAGGTTGTGCGATTGGCAATGCCCAGTTGCCGTGCTAGGATTTCTGGCTCAGTGTAGCGACTGTCGCGGGGGCCAGTGATGAACAACCGGCACGGACGCGAATGTATTTGTAATAATTCGTAAAACGCATGGATCACCCCCGATATATTTTTATATGGCGCGCGGCGGCTCACCGTCAAAATGAGGGCTTCATCCGCCGGCGGCAGCAGCTCGTTCTGCTGACCGGTGCGACTTGCAGACCGCAATTCAGGCTGATACAGAGCCGGAGGTACGACGGTGATCCTTCCGGCGGCAGATGGCAACTTCCGGAGGATGTCACGCTGCGAACATTCGCTGACGGTGACAATGTGGCTGGCTGCGCGAAACTGAATCGCCAACCAGGAACGCCATAGCCATTTGAATTGACTCTTGCGCCCGCCAGCCACGCTATGCGGTAAAACAAGAGGAATCACATCATGGCAAGTGATGATACTGCGGCAGCGTGCATAAATGGGTGCGTGCGTATCAACCGTATGCAGGCATTTTATCCTGTTGCTTGCCACAATCTGCGGCATCAGTCGTTGGTGCCGGATGCTCATCGGGTTGCCGGGCAAGTCAATAAACTGAAACAGCGGAGACCGCTCGACGGCTTCCGGCAACTGGTTGCGATGGTTGGTAATAACGCATATGGTCGCGTTCAGGTTAAGTTCCATCAAACCAGCAAGCAGGCTGTGGGCATACGTGGCAACTCCGCTGCCGGAGTCGCCATACCATCGGGCGTCAATCGCGAATGGAGCATTCACATTTCACCCGCTTTTGTCCACTGGCCCCAATACGGTTCAGGCAATACGGCCCCTCGGCGAAACAGCTCGCACATAATCGGCGAAGTCACACTCCGGCAGATGCTCCTCTCGCACCAATTGCCAGTCAGCGATATCAAACCGCGGAAACCATGTATCGATCGGCGAGGCAGTCGGCACGCGCACGATGGTCAGGTACATTCTGGTAGCCAGAGGCAGACAGGCGCGATAAATTTCTCCTCCTCCACAGATGAACAATTCTGATTCCCCGGCCGACCGCATCGACTCAATAGCGTCGTGGATGCTCCGCCACCATTCCACGCCTGCGATTGAAGCTCCGGACTTATGTGAAATGACCAAATTGCGGCGATGAGGCAATGGCTTGCCAATGGAATCAAATGTCTTGCGCCCCATTACAACTGCATGCCCTGTAGTCATTTTCTGGAAGCGCCGCAAGTCCGCGGGTATATGCCAGGGAAGCCCGTTGGCTGCTCCAATCCCATGGTCGGGCGTCATGGCCGCGATAATGCTGATTTCCATTTGCTTCACTTCGTATATTCCTCGCATCATATTTTCAGACAGCTACTTTAAATTTAATGGTAGGATGTGGATCGTAGCCCGTGAGTGTGAAATCCTCATAGCGTAGCTGATCCATCGGTTTCTTTGCGATCGCCAGACGCGGCAGTGGCTGTGGATCGCGTTGCAGTTGCAGTTGCAATCCCTCCCAGTGATCATATTCCGCCATGGGAGAATCATGGTCGGCGACATAAATATGGGCATCGGCAATAGTGTGGGCAAAACACCCTGGCGCAAGCCCCGTTTCCTGCGCGATCATTTGTGTGAGGGTGGCGTAGCACGCCAGATTAAATGGAATTCCCAAAGCAATATCACCGGATCGTTGCGATAGGTGGCAATTCAGTCGGCCATCAAGCACTTGAAATACGAAGCTGTAATGGCAAGGTGGCAGACGGCTCGCCTGCGCATTGCCGGGTTCCCAAGCACTGACCACCAGTCGCCGTGAATTGGGATTGCGTTTAATCTCGCTGATGACATAGGCGATTTGATCAATTTCCTGCACCGGGCAGAGAGTCTCGCCGGTTTCAGAGATGGGCGCATGGGATTTTTGCACCGGATGGGGGAAACGACGCCAGTATCGGCCGTAGGCTGTCTCCAACTCGCCGTGTTCATCGGCCCAATCATCCCAAATTTTGGTGTGCTGTCGTAAATCGCGGATGTGCTCCTGACCCGATAGATACCAGAGCAATTCGCGCAGTACGGCAGCATAATTCACGCGTTTGGTTGTCAGCAGTGGAAAACCTGCAGCCAAATCTACCCGGTAAAATGCCCCAAAATAACTGACGGTATCAACACCTGTCCGGCTCGGCTTGCGAACGCCCTTTTCCATCACCATCCGGACCAGATCGTGGTATTCCTTCATCGCAGTGCAATCCTTCACTATTGCTCTTTGGCATGAAAGGCCTGTCCGGCTGACATCCGGGCCGACCAACTGAGCCGCGCGGATTGTATACCAATGCGTATGGACTTGCGACCATAAAAAACCATGAATGGGAAAATTTATGCACGATGGTGCAGACTCACCGCACCCAACGGTAACGCCGGTGATTTGCAGAGCGTTTCCATGTTGCCGCAAATTTCTACAACAGCCTCGGTGAAACCACCGCAACCATCGCCGCCTATGATCCCAGTGTCAATGGCGGCAATCCCACCTCGGATCAAAACCAAACCACAATCTACACCTTTGACGGCCTCGGCGACCAAACCTCCATGACCGCCGAAGACCCCTCCACCGGCAATCAAACCACCGATTATGTCTATGGCGTCAGTGCCGCCACCGGCAGCCGCATCACCAGCAACGATCTGCTGTACCAGACCGTCTACCCCAGTTTAGACGGCCAGCCTGCTGGCCGCGTCTCATCGAGCTACGATGCCACCGGCAACGTCATCAGCACCACCGACCGCGATGGCAACGTGCATCAGTACACCTACGACACCGCCGGGCGGGAAATCAGCGATACCGTTACCACACTCGGCGCCGGCGTCAATGGCAGCGTGCGGCGTATTGATACCGCATACAACAATCAAGGTTTGGTGTATCTCCAAACCAGCTACGCCGATACGGCCGGCACACAGATCGTCAATCAGGTGGAAAACATTTATAACGGTCTAGCATGACTTTACAAGTTATGTGACCTCTTCGGTACGAGATAACCTGAGCAGGGCTGGAGGGGGAATATGATCGACTGCAAGCCTTCCTTCGCAGCGCGCCGGCGGT
>DZDI01000189.1 GCA_022730455.1 Phycisphaera mikurensis
ATCCCCCATATCGTTGGTGCTTATGCCATAGAGATACATCTAGTGCTCTGTCACAGGCCTTCAATTGGGACCCAAGCCCGCAAGCTATGGAGGGAGGGACCACCGGATCGGCGTAGTTGGGCGTTGACTACTTTTTTGCCGTCCCGCCCATTTTCTTTATCACAGCGGCTCTTTCGCGGGCCGTCATTCGGCCAAGCTGTTTCGTCCTCATCAGATCAAGTCCCATATAAAGAGGGTCGCTCACCGCCGGGTTGTAGTTGCGAGGCTTGTGCTCCATGTCCCACATCTCTTGGTGAAGCTCGGCCGCCTCAATGGCCTGCTCGCTCATCGCGGGCAGGGCCCTGGCCAAGCCACAGAACTCCCCACCTGGTACAACGTATTTTGCCGCGTGCTTCGCTGCCCGCACGGGCGTGCTGTGAAAAATCGGCCAATTCCACGGCCATAACTCCGACCAACTCCACATTCCGCTTGGATCGAGCCGGTCAATAGGGTTACCCATCACAAACTGATAGGTATTTGCACCGTCGATGTATTGTGCCGGGTCCTGCTCCATCCAGCGGCCAAGGGTGGGGCTGTAATCCCGGTTGCGTTCATAATAAAGGCCTGTAACCGCATCAAGCGCCATGCCCTGATACAAATTATTCACCAGCGGCTGCGTGCCGGATGGGGTGCTACTGAAGTCCGCATGGCGGCCATTGAGGGCTGCGCCGGCAGGCGATAATTTATTTTCAGCGAATGCGACCATCAATCGGCCTCGAAACTGGAATCAATAATTGGCAACATACCGCGCGGGGGTGGGTGGTGCAAGGAATTATGGCGGCTGGTGGATTATTCTTGGTTCATCCCAATTTGGAAAACATGCGGGCGGGGCGAAACATGATCGTGGCATTTATTGGCATACGATGGCACCGTTTTTTAACGCACCGGGCAGACTCCTTATGGATGCCGAACCCGCCATTGTTATTTTCTTTATTGCGATATCGGCGGATGTCAGCTTTTCGTGTCCCAGCGGTGGTACGACATAATCGACATCAATCCGCTGGATTTTGTCGGCTGGGCTATAATGGGGCTATGGAGCCAGAGGTTGGAAAATCGCCAATAACAGCAGCAGGCAACGGGCAACTTGAGACCGGGCGTGGCAACCTTTTATGGAATAAAGAGAACCTATCAAACCCGCACCTGCCGGCCGACAAGTCCGCCCGCGTGCGTGCCATGTTTGCTGCCATTGCACCGGCATATGATCTGAACAATCACCTTCACTCGATGGGGATCGACCATTTGTGGCGCCGCCGGGCGGTGGCCCGCGCCACTTTGAGACCCACAGACACTGTGGCGGATGTGGCCTGCGGCACGGGCGATCTGTCATTTGCCTTCACCCAGGCAGGGGCCAGGCGTGTGGTGGGAATTGATTTTTGTCATCCGATGGTTTGCGGTGCGAGTCGCAAGGCGGGCCGTTACCGTGCGCGACCAACACCGATCTTCGCAGATGGTGACGCGACACGCTTGCCGCTTGCCGATGAATCGGTGGATGTGGTATCCATCGCCTACGGACTTCGCAATGTCGATCAATGGGAAGACGCCATTGCGGAATTTTTCCGGGTGCTTCGCCCGGGCGGCAGATTGGTCATACTGGAATTTACCAACCCACCGAATGCCGTTATCCGTGCCCTATACCACCTATACTTTAACCATATTGTTCCCACCACGGCATCGCTTATCAGCCGCGATCGGACGGGCGCTTATCGTTACCTGCCGCGCAGTGTGGATACGTTTCCCGGTTCCGACAGGATTTGCAGCGCCATGACGGCGGCCGGTTTTTCCGACGTAACGTATGAATCGCTGACTTTGGGTATTTGCGCGTGCTACAGGGGACTGCGTCGTGACTAAGCCAGCGGACAACAGACCGGTGATGCGCCGAATTTTTCATTCGCGATGGCAGTGCCGACGGTGCCGACAATACATTGGCGGGGAAAACATCGCGGTGTATTCAACACGGATGCCCGATCGTACGAAGCCAACATGGTTTTTTGCCGCCATGACCCTGCTGGATCATCTGCGTGATTGCAGTGGCCACGATTATTGTGATGAATTACGGGCACAATACGGTAATGATTTTTTAAGGCATCCGGAAATATACCGTTGGTTCAATGAGCACGGGATGGTCGATACGCAATTGACAGATGAATACGCTGTGGATGAATCACCGGTGAGAGGATGATCAACCATGAATGACAATATTCCCATTATTGTGGCCATCACCGGAGCATCAGGAGCACCTTACGCCCGGCGGATTTTGCAAGGTCTGGTGGAAGCCCGGCGCCGCGTGCATTTGATTATTTCACCGGCAGGACGACGGCTTCTGCACGATGAATTGGGCATTGAGCAGCCGGATGTGGAGGCGATTCTGGGCGGTGCGGTACCGCATGATATATCGCTGCTTTCGTACAATGACGTGGGGGCTTGTGTGGCGTCCGGGTCGTATCAGAGTGCGGGGATGGTGGTTGCGCCATGCTCCAGCAGCCGCTTGGCACAGATCGCCCATGGTCTGGGGGATAACCTGATTTCAAGGGCAGCAATGGTCATGTTAAAAGAGCGCCGCCCGTTGATTTTACTGCATCGTGAGATGCCACTTGGCCTCATTGAGCTCCGCAATATGGTGCAGGTGACAGAAGCGGGTGGAATCATCTGCCCCGCCAGTCCGGGCTTTTACCTTCACCCTCAATGTATTGAGGATTTACTTACAATGACGGCGGCGCGAGTACTCGATTTGCTTGGCGTTGCGCACTCCTGGAACATTCGCTGGCGCGGAGCGGGCGCTCAATGATCCAGACACCGACGGATTCGGCTACCTCCCCTGGCACAGCCCCACCATCGGTGCCGGCGCTGAAGGTTTTTCTGAATTTAATTAAATTTTCACATTCTATTTTTGCTTTGCCGTTCGCGCTCGTGGCGATGTTCCTGGCCGCGAGGCAAACGGGGCAATGGTTTCCCGGCATCGGGGCATTTGTGCTGATCATCGGGTGCATGGTCAGCGCCCGAACCTTCGCCATGACCTTTAACCGCATCGTGGACCGCAAGTTTGACGCCCATAACCCCCGCACTCGGAATCGGCCCAGCGTTACCGGAGCATTATCGGTGCGCTGGATGACCACGGCACTGGTCATCTCCGCAGCGGCGTTCATCGCCTTCACCAGCGGTTTTTGGGGTCTGTTGCACAATCCATGGCCGGTCATGCTGGCGATTCCGATATTAGGCTTTATCGCCTTTTACAGCTACACCAAGCGTTTCACGTGGCTGTGCCATTTTGTCATCGGGGCATCCCTGGGATTAGCACCATTAAGCACGTGGGTGGCATTGGTGCCACCGCGTGGCCCGCTGATAAGCATCCAGATCATCTGGCTGGCGTTGGCGGTGACCACATGGACGGCCGGCTTTGATCTGCTCTATGCCATGCAGGATATTGACATTGACCGACGCGACAGACTCTATTCTATGCCGGCGCAATTTGGCCCGCGTGTGACTTTGATTGTGTCGCGACTTTGTCACGGATGTACTCTGCTGGCTCTGGCGGCATTTGGAATGGCGCTGGGCGGCGGCTTGGTGCTTGGCCCGGTGTACTGGATCGGGTGGATAACCGTCACCATCCTGCTGGCAACCGAGCAAGCGCTGGTAAAGGCCGATGATATATCACGTATCAATTTGGCATTTATGACCATTAACGGCATTGTGGGACTGGTTTTCGGCGTTCTCAGCATTGCCGCTATTTTATGGATTTAAGCCGCCGTGCGTGAAACCGCAGTACCAAGCCACAGTACGGCCGCTAGTGCTTTGTCACACCTACAAATTAGGATTGACGGTGGGCCAAGGGGTTGTGGGCGCGAAGCGAGGAGGATTGCGTATGGGAACATACATTGACGACGAGCGACAAAGCCCACGGCCCCTTAGCCCCCGCCCCGCAGGGTTGGCCG
>DZDI01000051.1 GCA_022730455.1 Phycisphaera mikurensis
CAGCACTGGCAAAGCCTGACGCCTATTTGCACGATATTTCAAGTGCGAATATGCTTTTGGTTGGCTTTGACTCAGTCTGTCAGGCTGGCTAAATCGTGGAACGGGGTACAGCAAAAATGAACATCTCTTTTTCCTTAAACAATAAGTTAATCGGGCGTCTATTGGCGAGATCGACGGCTGCGATGTTGTTGGTCATCGGGGGAACAGCTTGGTCCACTGCACACGCCACCGGTGCCAAGGAATGCATTCTCACGGGGTTAACCGCAGCGCAGGTCAATGCCAAAGCCAACGCTATTTTGGCGAAGTTGACACTAAGGGAAAAAATACATCTCTTAGCCGGTAATGGAAGCATGTGCACCCGGCAGATCAAACGGCTCGGTATTCCTCAGATCAATATGAGCGATGCTTCAATTGGTGTGCGTGTCTACGGCCCATCGACGGCGTATCCGGCCTCGGTGTGCCTGGCAGCGACCTGGAATCCCAACTTGGCCCTGCGCGAGGGGCAATCGCTTGGGTCTGACGCACGGGCCCGCGGCGTCAATATTATCCTTGGCCCGGGAATTAATATCATGCGAGCGCCGCAGGCGGGCCGCAATTTTGAATTTTTGGGTGAAGACCCGTACCTCACCAGCGAGATTGCCGATCCATGGATCATTGGGCTCCAATCGATGGGGGTGGCGGCATGCGCCAAGCACTATGCGGCGTACGAACAGGAGACGCACCGTAACACCATCAACGCGGCAGTGAGTCGCAGGGCATTGCAGGAGATTTATCTGCCGCCGTTCCGCGCTGCTGTACGACAAGCCCATGTCTGGACAATTATGGCAGCGTACAACCGGGTAAATGACTACTACTGTACGGCAAGTCGATATTTGCTGACCGACGTTCTTCGTCACCAGTGGGGATTCAAAGGCGTACTGATGTCCGACTGGGGCGCAACCCATGCCACGCGTGGCCCGATGTCCGCGGGGATGGATTTGGAAATGCCTGATAATCAGTATTATAACTATAATACCATCAGCCCGTTTATTAAAAATGGCGACATTACGGTGCATCAAATTAATCAGCATGTGCGGCGCCTGCTGCGTATGATTGTCGCTATGGGTTTCACGCATAAGCGAGTGGAAGATCAAAACATCCCCCTGAACAACCCAAAATCCGCCGCGACCGCGTTTAAGGTGGCTTCCGAAGGTACGGTATTACTAAAAAACAAAAATGGCATTTTGCCGTTGCGGCGTGCCAAGTTACGCACCATCGCGGTTATTGGGCCGATGGCCACACCAGCCATCTGGTGCGGTGGCGGCAGTGCCTACGCACCGTCTATTATTAATCCCGTGAGTATGCTTGCGGCCATACGACATGCGGCCGGCCCGCATGTGCGTGTGGTGCGTATAGCGTTCAATGCGAAGATGGCGCGTTTTTGGGGCCGTGGATCATTTCACACACCGGATGGCAAACCCGGACTGCTGGGAGAATATTACAACAACAGCCGACTTGCAGGTAAACCCGTCATGACCCGCATTGACCAGCGTATTGGATTTAACTGGGGACAGTTCTACCCGGTGGAAGCACCCAATCGGCACTTTTCTGCCCGCTGGCAAGGTACGATTACTCCCCCATCGACCGGGACTTACTTATTTGAGGCCTCGGCCACTGATCCATGTCGTGTCATATTAAATGGTCGTTGCGTGATCCGCATTGGCCGCTGGAATAATGCCAAGGTGCAAAAACTTATTGGCATCCATATGCAAGGCGGCAAAACGTACAACCTGTCGGTGGAGTATTTCGGTAAACACTGGAGAGCCGAAATGGAATTCGGCTGGGTACCGGAAGGCGATGAATTGCTTACCGCACACCAGAAACAGATTATCCGCGATGCGAATGTTGTCATCGCCTGCATGGGTTACGGCCCCAATGTTGAGCATGAAGGGATTGATCACACTTTCCATTTATGGGGTCCGCAGGATCAATACCTGCGCGAGGCGGCAGGCATCAATCCACACACGATTGTGGTTCTGAATGCCGGAACACCCATCGCTACCGCCCCATGGATACATCGGATTGCCGCGTTTATTGATGCATGGTACCCCGGTGAAAATGGGAATAACGCCGTCGCGGATATTATTTTCGGCAAGATTTGCCCCAGCGGCCGCTTGCCTGACACGTTTGCTCGCCATTGGCGCGACGAACCCGCGTATGGACATTTTCCAGGCCATGCTGGCCAGGTGCTTTTTAATGAAGGGATTTATGTTGGCTACCGCTGGTTCGACCACCAGCATATCAAACCTTTGTATCCGTTTGGTTATGGCCTCTCGTACACAACCTTTTCCTTTGGAAAAGCCACGGTCAAACCATCCGGGGTTGGAACCGGCATGATGCTCCATGTGCAGGTGCCGATCACCAATTCCGGCCATATGGCGGGAGCTGAGGTGGTGCAGCTTTACATTCGCCCCTTGGAAGATCGGGCGCATCGCTGCTTCCAGACGCTTAAGGCGTTTGATCGGGTCTCGCTTAAGCCCGGTCAGACCAAGATCGCACATGTCACTCTGAAGGATCGCGATTTTGCGTACTTCAGCTCGGCACACAATAAGTGGGTTGTCCCCGCAGGCCGGTATGAATTGGCAATCGGAGATTCAAGCCGGGATATTTTATCGACGGCCACGGTCCAAGTTGGCCGCATGTCGCACTGACAGCGGCGGCGGACAGAATTCCTCACTGCGCTGTAATGGTTGGCTCGGTTGAAGTAAACTTTCACTATGGAAAAAGCAGAACCAGTAACGGTTGAACTACGAAAAGATTTCCGTTTTGAAGCGGCACACCGCCTGCCCAAAGCCCCGGCGGACCATAAATGTTCGCGACTCCATGGGCATTCTTTTTGCGTTGAGGTGGCAGTGTCGGGTACCGTCGACCCGGTGACGGGGTGGTTGGTGGACTTTGGAGAAATCAAGACGGCGCTGGCACCTTTGCAGGATCAGCTTGACCACCGCTACCTCAATGATATCCCCGGCTTGGAAAATCCGACCAGCGAATATCTGGCGCGTTGGATATGGAAAAGGTTGATACCGCGATTACCCAACTTAAGCAGCATTACCGTAGCGGAGACCTGCACAAGCCGCTGTGTTTATTGGGGGCCGGAAGGAAAGCCGAGAAAGACGCGGTAGAGCTTCCAGTCAGCGACCGAGCAAATCAAAATAACCTTGCAAAATGCGCGATGCAGCGATGGCGTCCAGACGGCGTTTCTTTTGGCCGGATGTGAATGATCCGGCGAGGAGGCTTTGAGCTTCAAATGTCGTTAAAAATTCATTGAAATGCCTTACTTCCACGCCTGTCACATTTTGCACAACCGCTATAAACTCCAATGTACGCTTCGCCTGAGGGCCGATTGACTCGTCCTCATTCAGTGGCACGCCGCAAACGATAAGACCGATTTGCTCTTCATGGACGATATGGGCGATGGCCGCTGCGGCATCTGCATCAGTCAGGCCTATGAGGCACTCAAAAGGCGATGCCAATCTCGAGTCGGTATCACCTAGTGCCAGTCCGATGCGGCGCAGGCCGAAATCAATGCCCAGCACACGTGTAATGCCGTTATCCTGTATATCCATCGGGATAGGCCTTTTGTGCTGCTTGTGCCAGTAATTTTACTTTTTCACATTGGTCGAGCGGGCATACCATGGTAACATTACCGCTGTTAACGACGACGATGTCCTTTAGTCCCACCACGGCCACCAGATGCGGGACATCGGAAACCGCAACGACTCCTTCAGACTCAACGGCCAGAATATCCGCAACACTGTGCCTGTTTCCATCCGCGCTCGGAGGCAAGGTTTGTGCGTAGCTGCTCCAACTGCCTACATCGAGCCAATCGATATCCATTGGGATCGTGGCAACATGCGGGGCTTTTTCCATGATGGCATAGTCAATGCTGATTTTTGGCAAGGTGGGATAGATTTCTGCCACCTTGTTCTTGAACTCGGGGGTTTGATAATGCGCTGCAATTTCCTGCAGGCCATGGTATGCCGCGGGCTGATGAATGCGAATCTGTTCCAATATGGTTGCGGTCTTCCATACAAACATGCCGCTGTTCCATAAATGTTTGCCGCTACGAAAATATTCATCGGCAGTTGCGCCGTCCGGCTTTTCGCGGAAAGCAACAACTTGCCGAGCGCAATTCGCCACGGCCCCCCCGCACTCCAGGTAGCCAAAGCCTGTAGCGGCGTGGGTGGGCTTGATGCCAAACGTGAACAAATAATCTGGATTTTGTTCGGCCAGATCAAATGCGAGATGGAGTATCCGCTGGAATTCAGTCACCGGCGTAATCAGGTGGTCCGCGGTGAGAATCGCAAGAGTGGCCTGCGGGTCTATCTTATGAATCACTGCCGCTGAAAAACCAACCGCGTTGAGTGTATCGCGTCCCACCGGCTCACCAAGAAGACGGTCGGGCGATAGAAATGGGAGCTCCGCCAGTACGAGGTCAGCGTAGGAGTTAGACGTACAAATAAATATCTTCTCTACGTCCACGAGTCCCCGTAAGCGCCCGGCTGACGTGCCCAACAAAGACTGGCCGTTAATAAAACGCAGAAGTTGCTTCGGTCGGGTGGCCGTCGACATGGGCCAAAGCCGTGTACCCGAACCACCCGCCATGATGCTGGCATATCGCATAAAATTCCTTCATCTATACAGCCAGGTTGTACAATGTGGTGCGACGCGCTGCCCGCTCCGCACGAATGGTTCAGGTTAGCGTAAAGTACAATGGCGGACAACCGTACGATGTCGATGGGAGCAAAGCAACACCCGCCTTCAAATGCGGCAGCCACAGACTGGAGATTACATTTGAAATTTAAGGCAGTATGTCGATCATGGCCACCTGCAGCCGCCCTGAGCTTGGTGGCCGCAACTTTCGGCCTGTCAGGAGCTATCCCCGTGCGGGGCGTCTCTGCACATCCGAAGCCAAAGTATCTCATCAAGTTATGCGGGCCAGATTACCACTTGGCAAAAAATGAATTCAGCCTCCCTGCCGCTTTTTGGAACGAGCACCTGTGTAACTGGTTGGATGTCGCACTTTGTGGCAGGCCCAGCAATTTTTTACATGAAACTGTTTTGAGCGTGGAGACAACACGTACCACCGTTCGACGGGCCATGGAAAAGATCGGCTTTCATCCTGCAACTCAATGGGCACCCAACTTTAAAATGTTTGGTCATATTCGTGGTCAGCCGGTACTCATACTGGTCCGCTTTCCGCTGCACGGCAAAATCGAAACTTTCCCGCTTGATGAATTGATCCGGTTTAACGGCTGGTCGCGCTCCGCTGGCCCCATAGGATGGATTTATCTCGGAACGCCGGGCATTTATCACTTACCCAGGCACCTGCGTAACGCCCTGCCCGGCCAGACGGTAACGCCCCGCGCCGTGCTCTATAACGATCCGCAAATTGCGATGAATTTTCGCGGTATTCGCAGCCAGTCTCAAGCCTTACTTGATAACAGTCTGTGTACTGATAACTGGATTTACCCCGATATTCGTTTATATCGCAATCTCCGATTGGTACCCATGTCGATCTTCAATAGCAACGGCAAGGTGCATGCGAAGATCATCTTTAGACGGGTATCAGAGGCGGAATTTTTCAAGGCAGTTATTAAATATTGGCACGCCCGGTCGATACGCCCCACCGCGGAAGCTCTTGTGCCTCTGGCAAAAAAGATGGATGTATGGCGACGCGACCTCTGGCGAAGTGTTCAAGCCAATCCAAAAGCATGGAGCACCTCGCCCAAGGTGCGGCTTGAGGCTGCGGAATTGCGCCATGGCTATGCCAAAATAACATATGCCTGCGTGCGATGGAGCGAAAAACACAGTCGGTTTTCAGCAACCGGCACCCACAAGTTGCCAGCCATTAAAACGCAGGCCCGGCGGTTTTTAATACACCTGCGCGATCAAGTAAAAGTTACACGAGCCTGGGTACAATTCCGTGAAGCACAAGCCCAAGAAAACCCCAGCTTGACATCAACCGCCAAACGTCAAATTCTGGCTGCCAGCATGAAAGCCCAATCTGAGTTTTTGCGCTATTCCAATCTGCAATACCTGCGCTACTGGAGGTTGAAATTCCACGGCATATCGCCAAAAGACCCGCGGCGGCTTTGGATTGCCATGATTAAGGCCCAGTACGCCAACACACAAGCCCGAAATAGGCAGGCGATGGCGGGCATTGCATACGCCAGGGTGTTGGCCATCGGCAAGGCCGATCAGATAGCGCGTACCATGTCGGCTTATGAGCGAAGCCTTGTCGTTTCACATATCCGGAATCTTGAAGTTATCGCCCTTCAGTATAAATTTCGCATATCTAACGATGCGGGATTTGTGAACCAAAAACACATGGCTGGCCTGAAAAATATGGAACGGCATATCGACGCCGAAATCGTACATTTGAAACATGAATTGCCGCAAACACTTAAAGTACGGTCGAAGTGAGTGTTGGCTATTAATGGCAAACGCCAAGCAAAGGGAGACCGATAGGCCCCAACCTGCCACCATGGCAGGTGTTATGGCGGATGCTTTCACCCCGCCAATATAGATTACTGCGCCTTAAATGACAGCGGCAGATTCAATGCTGGATTCAATGAATTGGCTTGTTTCGCTGCCTGAATCGCAAGTTTTTTCGCCTTGGCGATTATTGCCGGTTCGGTTGCAGTCTCGGCAATCGCCGCGTTTACCGCATAACTGTAAGCTGGCTCCAACCACCTGATATCTTCACTGGCATTGGTCGCCTCCATTTTCGCCTGCGCCAAGGCGGCCGTGGCGGAATCCATTTTAAGGATCACATTCTTCCTTAGAGAGGTCAGATATCCTGCCTTGAGAGCAGAAATGGGCGACGATTTGCCAATCAGCTTATAGGTAATGTCACAGAATTGCGCTGCCGATTTTTGGAGGGTTTTTCCCATTAGGACCGTGCGCAGCATCTGTGCTTCTGAAAGTATGGATGCCGCCTTGAATATTTGCAGAAGTGCTTCCGGGCTCTTGTCCTGCAGAGTTTGCACCATCGGGTTAGACTCATGCACGTGGGCGTCAACCAATTTTGCGGCTACCGAATAGGCTGTGCTCTGGCTATTGATCGCCATGGTGAAGTCTTGATCTGCTGCCTGATATTCTGCCGTGGCTTTAACTTGCAGCTTATCCAGTTCTGCAAGCGATTTCTGGATCGCAGAGGCCGAGCGGTCGACACTCATGTGCTCCGCAGAGGTCCCGTAAATCATGGCGCGAACAGCGGATTGAAGCGATTTGAGTTGCTCGGCGGCGTGCCGCGCTATTTTTTCTGAGATTGCGCGTTGGAAAGCCAATTCCACGACCTGGGCTTTGGCATGAGAAACTCGATTTTGGGCAAGCGCCAGCGCAAACTTCATTCGTCCAATTCGCAGGCGCGACAACTCTATTGGTACGGAAATTGTGGCCGCCGCATTCAATAAACGCGTTCCAGCCCGGAGGGTGGATAAGGACTCCTCACCCGTCTGCACCCGAGATTGCAATTCAAGCCGAGCCCCGCGAATCAGATCAGCCTTGCGTCGGGCCTCCACCGCCGCCAATACCGCCTGCATGCGATGCAGTTTTGATTCCATTTCTTCTGCCGCCAACTCCATCTTTTGCTGATGGTGCTTTGCCGCCCGCAAGGCGGAGGCATATTGACGGCTATATGCCATATGCTGGGTCGTGAGATAGCTGATCTTTTTGGCGTAATGCGTCAGATACAATGTGGAGTAATCCAAAGTATGCAACTGACGTGTAATGATTGCCACCTCAGATTGCATCATTTGGGTTTTCATCGCTGCGAGTTGATCTTCGCACAGAGCACGTTGGGCATAGAGTACCCGCTTATACTCCCAAGTGGTGGCGGCGTTATCAATGGCGTCAGTTAACAGTGATATCGCGTGCCGGATATCACGTTTACTGGATGTAAATCCCAATCCATTTTTGGCCAAATAGGCGGCTGGATTCCGCATGGCCGATTGCTCATCCGCCCGAAGCGCCGTGGCTATTAGCGGCTGTCTGAATTTATCGGGAAAGCTCGTTGCAGGCCGATAATCACCCGCGGTTGCCAAATAGTGCGCTGCTTCCGCGGACGCTGATGCAGCATTGGCAGCCGCAGCATTGGTGGGAGAATTGGAACATCCAGCCACCAGCAATGACATGCTCGCTGCGCCAAGGGCCCCTAAGCGGAGCAGTCGCCGCTGCAACGAAGCCGCGGCCGATTCCGATACCGTGTCCACTGAGCTGCAATATCCACCAATCGATGTGTGCTTCACGTTTGCTCCAACCTAAAAATCCATGCGACAGCCTGCAACTGGATGTGATACCATCGGTAACGACCAGAGTCAACGGCATCATCCGACAATCTGCACCCCAACCACCTGTCTATTATCGACCAAGTTCAATGCCCCACTGTGCCCATTTGGCACCAGAAACCTGAAAGAAAACGCCCGTCAAAGACAAGCCAATCGCCTACCCCCCTTCTACCATTTTACCCATTTATGGGTGCGGACAATACCCAAGTCGAAAAACTGCCCTCCCACCGTTTGATGCACATGAACGGCAATGACGTTGTTACCGGAGTGCAGCGTCGCCAAAGCCTTCCGCGATATAGGCAATGTGACATAGGAAGTGGAATACCCCCCTACCGAACCAGCCAATACACCGTTAATGTAGACCTGAATCCCCTGGTCGTGATAAGTGAGAAATGCTAAATGTGTAAAGTGGTTGGTGTTAAGCGTAAAGTGACGCCTCAGCCAGATGTTATCCGTTGTCCACCGCGTCCGAGGTGTGACACCGGGATCAGGCGTGCCAAAACCCGCAGGCCCTACGCGCCAAGCGGAGTCATTGTAATGCGTGCGATACCACTTGCCTGCGGGATGATCCGTGGTGTAATGCCAGTTAATGGGCGCACTTTGAGCCGTAGGCACTACAACTCCCTTAACCGGGGATGGAGGCAGCCCTGCCCAATTGTTGCTGATAGGCTGGGCCTGACGGGCCCACTTTAGCCAGAGCTTATGATTGGTCATCATGGGAAAAAAGGCAGCTCCTACCACCGGTCGCGCATGCATGCCACCCCAAGCACGATTGGTACCATACTGATCTGCAAGCGGCACGCGTGTAGGCGTTTTATCCAGAAATTTGTAAATACGGTTGATGATAGCATTAAATTCCGACCGACGTGTCGCCATCGTCGCCGTCCAGATAGAAAAGTCCGTCTTCGTTTGCGTAACCGTGCTCCGATCCGGTAATCCGTACGTATGCAGTTGCGTCATATAGAACTTCATCTCACGACGGCGCACCGCCTTCGGGAAGATATGCAGGCCCAGTGCCTGATCCCAAGCCATGTTGTAAAGCTGACTCCAAGTGCCCGGCTGATTGAATGCCATTTTGTAATGATTGCCGTCGCGGTCTATCCGCATCCATTTGATAGCCCAGCGGTGCGCCAAGTCGCGATAACTACGCGCCTCAGCCGTCATACCTCTCATCTGACAGAGCTTGGCGTAGGCCCCCATGGCAACTATCGCTTTGACAGAAAGATTGGCGTTGTGGGCCATAAACCCAAGAAAATCGTTGGTGCTCAGTTGATTGCCCGGATCAAATCCCGACTGGCGCAGAAACGCCACCCATTTTTCCAGCAGGTTCCAATATTTGGCCGCAAAATTGGCATTGCCTTCCGCCTCTGCGATCGCACAACAGATAATGATCACATTGCCGCTTTCCTCCACCGGCATATTTTCACCGCCGGTCGCATAATGGCCGCGAGCAATGGGATAGGTACCCAGATCATGCGGTGCCCAGGCAAAGCGCCATTTGGGGGTATCCGCTGATGTCAGCACTGGTACGATGGATGCGGCTTCCATCTGTGGATTAAAAAGCAGAAACAGTGGCGACGCGGGAAATATGACATCCACCGTCGCGATGTCTCCACCGCTGGTCTCTTCCTTAGTAAAAACCAGTGGCTGCCCATTACGGTCCGCCGCCAGGCCCATCGCTGCCAATGCCTGGCGGTATGCGAGTGAAGCGATGACCGCATACTTGCGTCCGCCGACTTTAATGGCATCCGCCTGGACGCGCCGGTCGAATTCCGCCGCTGCAGTACGCAGTTGCCGACGGTTCTTCCATGCCTGCTGAAACATTTCCGCCGGCGTTACACCGCCTTTACGCCAATACGGGCGGAGGTATTCGCCAAAATAATCAATGGCCCACACCTCGTCATACGCCACCATCACCTGGCGACTCACCGGTTTGGACGACACCGCTCCAAGATTGAGCACAAATGCTTCAACCGGTCGCCCATGGCTTACTCGCTCAGGGCCGTGCGATGATTGCGATGGCCCGAGTGTCCCCTGGGAACGGAAATTTTTTAGGGCCTGATGGACAGGCAAAAAGGCCCCCGCCGATTGAGCCGACGGCGCAACCGTGTAGATATATCCCCAGTCAAGCCCGACCGGATCACCTGAAATATTAAAGTAGTTCTGCGTGGGTGTTCCGCATTTGAATGCAGTCAGCGGCCCGAAATGTTCTTTTGACCAGACCACACGCTGATACGATTTATTAACCGCCACCGCAGAACTGGTACTGTAGTATATCTGAATATGGTGCACGCGACCGTCAGTGGAGCGAACCGTCCAACGGATGTAAGTGACCGGTTGAGTAAGGTCGGCTGCGCGTTTGGGGAGGCGCGGCGTAAGGAATGACAACCGCACGCGAATCCCGGCACCGGCGAACCGGTAAACCGTTTTCAACGGCAATACGTTGACACTGATTTGATGCAAAACGCCGCCGCGTTTCGGACGCCCGCCCATGAGACGATAGGTATGACCATCAACTCTGATGGCACTTATGAGATTTTGCTTACGCCCATCCCAGTAAACGGTCGGATGGTTGGCAAGATGGTCATGTTCCGACCAGACACTCATGTACGGATCAAATGTTACCAGCGGCACGGCTGGCGGACGAAATTGCATGGACGGCATGAGATTCAGCGCCGCTTGCGTTGTCCCGGCAGCCGCCAGCATAACTATCGCCCCCCACGCCAGCGCACCACTAATACACCACTGATTGAACGCTTTGATGCTGCAGATCATTGATCGCCTTTCATTTTTTGCCTAATCGGCTGGGTCATAGGAAAACTGGATAGGCAGACCCAGCAATTGTGCTGGTTATCCACCATCTTAATATCAGTTCCCTGATTATTTCATGTGATCGCAATTTTAGCAATGCCACGATACGCCACGCTGCGTCGCTATATTTCATCCCTAAATAAACGTGAATTCGGGATAAGGTCCAGTGCCTTGTTCCACCGTAAATTGTGAATGCGCAGCGCAATTTACATCCAAGTGGCTGCGACGGCATGGATTTCGGCGGGCATCAAGCAGCGGCGGCGACGCCTTGCATCCGGAGCATTTCCGGCACATCGCAGCCCTATTGTTACGTGGACAGGCGCCCAGTCGGCCGCCGGTGTCTTCTGCTCAAGTCCGGGGCAATGTCCAATTCGCGGCCAAGAAAGGAAGCCAGAGTCCGCGCATCCTGGTCCAAATGCGCGTATCGAATGTGCCCAAGTTTCTTCCCGGTCATTTGCGCCAGCGTGCCGATCAGCCATCCGGGATGCAACATCTCGGTACCATCAGATACCATGGCCGACAGGCTGTGTCCTCCAGGGTACGATGCGCTCGGTTTCCGGGAGGAACCTGCAATCAGCCACCAGCCCCACCAGCCACCGACCACTGCCAGCAGAATTGCGGCCGCGGCCAGCAGTCGCAACGCAGCCCGCTGCTGACCGAATGGGAATACGCCACGCGTACACTTTTCCGCACGCTTCTGACGGATAGCAGCCATGATTTTGGTGTGGAGAACTTCGGAAAATTCCGGCAATCCATCAGCGGCTTCACGAAGTCGTTTGGCGAATTGATCGTGCTGTCGGTTATCTGTTCCGAACTTCATGCCAACTCCTTTTCACAACGCCCGTGGACGCTCATGCGCCCGCCGAGCCGATGGTGCATCCATCAGATGCTCCAAGGCTTGTAATCGCCCACGGCACCGATGCAACATGACGGCGACGGATATGGATGTCTTGCCCGTGGCGCGCGCGATCTCCGTAAGCGACATACCTTCAACATAATATAACCATACCGTCGTAAACTGATTTTCCGTTAGCATCATTCGGATTTTCCCCCATAGCTGCTCATTGCACTCGCTGGTTGCGAGCATCGTATCGGGTGATGAAATCCGGCCCGGCATGTTCGGTGGTATGTCTGCCGTTTTGCGCCGTTTGCGGCACTGGCTGACGGATTCCCGGTATGCCAACGTAAATATCCAGGTCTTAAACTTCCACCGTTGGCTATAACGATGCAGGTGGCGATGCGCCTTGATGAATACTTCCTGGATAACATCCTCAGCATCATGTGGATTGGCACCAGATCGGCGTGTCAGGAATCTCATCAGCGGTGTCTGATACCGTCGAACGAGTTCTTCAAAACAGTCCATGGCCCCGCGCTGGGCCATGCCCGCGATCTCCTCGTCGGTCAACTTGGACAGGTCATCCATCAAAAGCTGTCTTCCACGCGGTGCAAGCCATCTCGGTTTCTGGCCCTTCTATAGTGCTCTATCACGATTTCTCACGCCTGCCTCAGGGCGATGCCGAACCAGCCGCCTCTGATGGTATCAGTTTAGTAAGCAGCGAATTGGGAATCGCCCAATCGACATGCACCGTTGGCCCTTTGACATCGAGCACCATGCTGGCAACTGCGGCTGCGCGAGCCACGGCCAAGTGCTGGTCGGTATTTTGCCCTGCCAGCTCGATCTGGCTTTTGATCCCTTTGAGTACCGAAGCAATCCGCAGTGCCGCGGAAGCATTCACTGCCCGGGCCTGTAACTGAATGACCATACTACGGGCGCCTTGCGAAACGCGCATCCAACAGTCGTCGATCTGCCTCAATACCGGCGATTTTACAAACGCGAGCTTATTGATCCCAACCCCGGCCATGTAAAACATCTCACCCGGGGTACTGCCAGCGAGCAACTCGGCGTGGCCGGTCAGTCCAGATGCTTTGCCATCAAATAAGTCAATCTCATTTTCGACACTCTGGAGCCGATATCCGATTAACAACATCGATCGTCCATGGCGGGCAAGGTAGATGGTCCGATGCGAATTTTTATTAAATGACCAAATATGATGGCTACCATAGTAACGTTGGGTAAAATCAGGCAACGGTCTAATGGCAGCCATCAGTGTGGTGGGCTTGAAGGACGCATGCAGCAGTACAACGATCGATTTCCGTGAGTGGTTCGAGAAAAAAATCGTCATGTCATGAATCTTATTGAACGAACGGATACCCAATGCCTCCCGTGCGGCGGCGCGAGCCCGGTCAATACGGGCGGCCACCCGAGACTGCCGCTGTTCTAAAGTATTGCAGAACTGCATCCATGCGGGAGATTGGCGCATAACGTCAAAATTCACGTAAACGACCACTTGTGCATGGGCCGGTATCTCCTTGGAATTCAACGGTGTGGCCATGAGCCTGACAGTCGATTCCATCCCTGAAAGCGCGACTACGGCCAACACAACAAACCATTTTCTCATACTACTATCCTTGTAAAAGCAAGCCTTGTAACCACTTCTTATACCCACCTTCGGACGAAATTATTACATCCAATGTAAGTTTGGGACTCCGTGATGCGTATACAGGGATGGCTTGCAGATGGGGTGCCGTCGTAACCTGTACCGTTGCGGTTGTAACACCGCGCTGCCATCGGAGGCTGGCCAAGGCCGTGGTGGTGGCTTACCGACCCACTGGTCAATACGTTCGACGCATTTGGTATGGCAGGTTAGTGACGCGAGATGGCCTCCGGCTGCATCGACGGCCACAAGTGTAAGGGTGGACTTATGAAGATCAACGCCAACGAAAGACGAGAAAGTTTCGGAAGTTTCGGGCATAATGATGTACTCCGTGTAAGGGGTTGTAAAAAGTCATATACACACACACTGCGGAAGTCTAACCGCTTCCGCCAGCCCCTACACGGTTTTACCCTCATTGAACTCCTCGTGGTGATCAGCATTATTGCCTTGCTGATTGGTGTATTATTGCCGGCCCTGGCTGGGGCGTGGAAAGCAGCGGAAAAAACCGACTGCGCCGCCAACCTCCACAGCATTGGCGTGGAATTCCAGGCTTATCTCCAGAGCCAAAACCATGATATGTTCCCCGCGTGCCCGCTGATGCCGACGGTCAATGACCCTGGCCCAATCCCAACCGAGCAAGGGGCGTTTGTGTATGATCCACCGCCGATTCAGTGCGTCGTTGGTGATGTTCAACCACCCGACACCATTCTGACGCCTCTACCCGCGAATTGGTTACCCTACATGCACAATCATGGAAATCCCGCTCTATGGCGATGCCCCGCAGACGACAATCCCTTTCTCGATGTTGAATCTCATCATACCTATCCCTCGTACTATGCTGCCGAGGGAACCAGCTACCAGTACGACATGTTGCTGGCGGGCGATTTGCTTCAAAATTTGCATTTCGGGCCATTAAATAATGCACTGAATTTATATCAGATTCTGCAGCCCGGTAGCACTTGGGTGCTGGCCGACATGTCCAATTTCCACGGTCCGCCTGGGCAGCCGGGATCGGTGAATGTCCTGTTCGCAGACTGGCATGTCGGAAACGTGTTGGATATGTCTCCGGATTCTGGTCAATCGCTGTTCCACCACTGATTTCGGCCGAGGAGTCTCATATGCCAAAAGACAACAGGATGACCCAGACACTGCGTTTTGCCAAAAAGCAACGATTGGTCATCATCCTTGCATTGCTGATGGCCGCATTGGTTTTGGTATACGGACGATTACTTTGGCCGCACGAGACCACCACGGATTCAACCCAAAGTAAATTGCCGGACGTCGCCAGGCTATTAGCCCGGAACCACGGTAAACCGCTGGCATTCCCGCTGCTGCTGTTTTTTGATCACATGGCATCGCGGCGTGCCGAAATGACTACTTCCCAACGTCAAGCGATGGCAATGAAACGCAGGGCCACACTTGAAGCGTTCTTTTTAGCGTACGCCAAGGCTCCGCCGGCACAGCAACGGGCCGTGATCAGGCAAACGCAAGCGCTGCTTGCGATGACGCATACCAAAATAAAACTCAGTCATGTCTCCAGGACAATCGCCAACGCGCTTATCCATGGCAATCCACAGATGAATGCCTCCGTCCTGCAGTTTCTCGCGGCACTGCGGCACACCAAATAGCCCGCCTCCATGCCGCATGAGTCCTGAGTCAGCAATCGTCGCATTTGTCTTTACCGGGCCTGAGAGGCTTCAGGAAAGGGCTGCACGCTGAGACTGTCAAATCCACAAAAACGCGAGCCATTGACCCGGCAGTGGACTCTCACCGCAAAAACTCATGGAACGTTACGGGCACACCCGGACGCTACTTCGACATATACTTACGAATAGCCTCCGGTAAATATTTAATAATATCCGTGGCCAACAGGCCGATGTCTCCGATTTCTCGTGCGGCCACATCCCCCGCCAGGCCGTGTACATGTGCACCGAGCAGCGCCGCCTGAGCCGGAGCAAACCCCTGGGCCAGGAAAGTGCCAATGACGCCTGAAAGCACATCGCCACTGCCGCCAGTTGCCATGGCAGAATTTCCGGTTCGGTTGATCGCGAACTGCGAGCCGATGGCCACAACGGTATTGGCCCCCTTAAGTACCACAACACATCCCGTGGCGCGACTCAGCAGTTCAGCCAAAGCCGAGCGGTCATTCTGTGGCGGCGGCGGTTCCGGCGGTGCTGCGACGGCGGTCTCTGCGGGTTCTACATCAAGAGGGATACCATCTGCCGTGGAAGGTTCGTCATCGACCAGGCTGCGAACCGCCGGCACCGAACCAGATTCTCGCGCTGTCGTCTCACCTGCAAACGACGCACCACGTTTGGTCACGGCGGCCATGAGCCGCATGAATTCGCCCATGTGAGGCGTGAGCACAATATTCGACCAGTCGCGTCTCTGCGGCCACTCACTGGACTCAAGCCCGGCCAAAACGTTAAGTGCATCGGCATCCAGTACCATCGGCCCATGATGTCGTTCGATCAGATCAATAACCACGCGCCGTCCATTGGAACTTACACCCAGCCCTGGTCCAACCACCAGCGCATCGTGGTGATCGGCAAATTCCAGAAAAGGCTTGGTGTCGCGCGCCGGCAGCGGAAAACCCGTCGCCGTTGGGCACAACGCCAGAACATTCAGCAGACTATCTTTAGGGGCCGCAATTCGGCATAGCCCAGCTCCGGCACGCATCGAAGCGTTAGCGGCCAACGCGGGTGCCCCAATCACCCATTCACTTCCGCCAACTATTAACACTTTGCCACAATCTCCCTTGTGGGCATCCATTCTTCGTGGGGATATACGAGGTAGTTCTATTTTGTCCATAAACATAGACTATGGGAGTCTGGCCTTGGCTTCAAGTGCCGCTGTGGAATATTTCATCTCCGCCCGCCGCCAATATCCATGCACCAGCAATCCGGAAGTCTATCCAGGTGATAACAAGGCTGCGACGGCATGGATTTTAGCGGGCATCGAGAAGCGGCGACGACGTGTATCTGAGAAAGATGATACGCTGAGGAAGCCGCGCCGCAGAGACGGGATGAATGACACGCCGCCCGGAGGGTGAGCCGCAAATCTAATTTCCTGCGGCCTGACGATCCACATAAATAAGCAGTTTACCGGGATATGGAGCGATGCCCACGGCGGGGCAATCCGTAACAAATTTGGTCCGCTGAATTAAATCGGCAATGACTGGCCGTTTTTTTTCACCCGACGCCAGAAACATAACATGATGGGCGGCGTTAATCAGCGGAAATGTAAATGTGATGCGATCGATCGGTGGCGGCAAAGTTCCAGGCGCACTGGAGGTGACCAGTGATACAGCATTAAGGGCGCTGGCGCGAGGGAAAAGTGATGCCGTGTGTCCATCATCACCAATACCCAGCAAAATGAGATCGAAAATACAGGGTTGAGGTGCAAAATATTTTTCAATGGTTTTTTGATACTCCACCGCCGCGATCTCAGGCGTAGGCAAATGAGTCGGAACAGGAAAGATTTGCGCCTCCTGTATCGCAACGCGTGATAACAATAATCGGCGCCCCATTCCAAAATTACTCGCGGAATGGTCCGGTGGCACAAATCGATCGTCACCGACAAACACCGCCCATTTATCCCAGTGACTGTCGACCGCAAAATGCTGGGCAAGGTATTCATAGGTGCGTTCCGGTGTTGACCCACCAGTTAGCGCTATGGTAAAACGCCCCGAGCGGTGAATAGCCTCCATCGCTATATCGCGAATGCGAGATGCAGCAACGGCAGCCAGTTGATCGGGGTTTTCACAAATGTGATATTCCATAATAGGCTCCAGTTTCACCTGCCAAAATTGACGTGTTGCTAAATAGGCGGTTCATCTTCATCCATCTCAAATTCCGATGCGGATTCCGTCCGCGTCGAAGTGGCTGCCGTCGACTTACGAAATATGGCCAACACTTTATCCAATGGAACGACGAACAGCCTATTGTCAGGGTCAAATTCCACGGGAATCGCCTCGCGTGGATCGAAAATGATTTTGTCATATTGCCGCAGCGACGTATCGGGATCATTTTCAACCATTTTAGAAATGGCGATCACGCGGCCGGTAAGGGTAGGTATTTCGTGATTACCAGGCAGGACGATGCCGCTTTTGGTCTCACGCCGATTGTCATCTTTTCGAACCAGCACCCGCCATCCGACGGGCTCGATAATGTCAAAATCAAGACGTCCATGTTTTCTCCGTAGATCAGTCACCTGGGAAGCTCCTTGCAAGACCCAAGAAATAATAGTGCGCTTAACGTGAAAAGTGCCACTTTTCGACACACCCTTTCCTAGTGCTCTGTCACACCTACAAATTAGGATTGATTGGCCGCAAACGCCCCAACT